>JAWOKW010000130.1:0-7783 GCA_033854095.1 Candidatus Methanoperedens sp.
CTTCTTCAGGCACAACGAAGTTGTTGCGAGATTTGCTCATCTTGTGCCCATCTTCGCCCAGCACCATGCCGTTGAGCAGTATGGTATCCCACGGCTTTGTATCAAGAAGAGCCTTTGCTCTCAGGATTGTATAGAAAGACCATGTGCGAATAATGTCATAACCCTGAGGTCGAAGCTGTGTGGGTAAGCGCAGTCTGCGCTCGCTCAGCCATCCAGCAACATGCAGGGCAGAAATTGATGAGTCCATCCATGTGTCAAGCACATCCTCTTCTCCTTTCCACTCTGTTGAACCGCATTCGCATGCCTCTGGCGGGGCTTTCTGTGTCGGGTCAAGCGGCAGCCATTCTTCCTTTGCTACCTTCGTTTTTCCGCATTTTGCACAGTACCATGCTGGAATAGGTGTGGCGAAAATCCTCTGTCTTGATATGCACCAGTCCCATTCCATTGTCCCGGTCCAGTTCTCAAGCCTGACTTTCATGTAATCAGGAACCCATGCGACAGTATTTGCCGTGTCCAGTATCTCTTCAGGGACGATCTTGACGAACCACTGTCTTTCAGAGAGTATCTCGATTGGCGTCTTGCATCTCCAGCACAGACCCACGTTCTGGGGCAGCTTCTCCTGTTTATAAAGTATCCCTTCGTTCTTCATATCCTCGATTATAGCCTTCTTGCACTCTTCAGTTGTCATGCCTGCATATTTGCCTGCAAGCTGTGTCATCTTTCCTGTCTTGTCGATGGCTTTACGCAGAGGCAGAGCATGTTCGACCCACCACCGCACATCCTGCTTGTCGCCGAACGTGCATATCATCACTACCCCTGTGCCAAAGGAAGGGTCAACGCTCTTGTCCGCGATTACTTTGACCTTATGACCGAACACAGGTACTCTGACCTCAGTGTTCACATAGTCGCGATATCGTTCATCATCAGGGTGGACAGCAACTGCAACGCAGGCTGCGAGCAGTTCAGGTCTTGTGGTTGCAATCTTGAGCTTGTCAAAATTGAGGTAATTTAAAACAGTATTCCTTGAATCGTATTCGACTTCAGCAAAAGCTATAGCGGTTTCGCACCTTGGACACCAGTTTACAGGATGGTTCTGCTGATATATCCTGCCGCTGTCGTGCATCCGAACAAAAGACCTCTGGGTCTTTCCAAAATAAGCTGGCTGCATTGTTATGTACTCATTGCTCCAGTCGATTGAGAAACCAAGGCGGCGCATGCTTTTTCTCATGCGCTCTATGTTTTTAGTCGTAAGTTCAACGCATAATCGCCTGAACTCTTCGCGCGTGACCTGGCTTTTGGTGATTCCGTGCGCTTCTTCCACTTTCACTTCAGTGGGAAGCCCGTGGCAGTCCCAGCCTTCAGGGAACATCACATTGAACCCGCGCATTCTCTTATATCGCGCCACGAAATCGATGTAGCACCAGTTAAGCGCATTGCCGATATGGAAATTCCCTGTGGGATACGGTGGAGGCGTATCGATTATGAACTGGGGTTTTTCAGAATCCCGGTCAAAATAATACATGGAATCATGCCATGTATTCATCCACTTCTCTTCGATACTGTTGTAATCGTATTCTTTCGGGAGTTCCATAAGGTCGCTCTGATTACCTGCATGAGTAATAGAATTATCGGTTTTGAAGATTTTTGATAGCTAAAACAATATGACCTGAAAGCAGCAATATGGCTATAATTGTCAGGAAATCATGGACCAGAAAGTTCATCTCTACAAAATTCACAGTGAACAGCGGCTTCTGCCATACTACAAAACCTGAAAACAAAAGCCCGATGATAAGGAGTAGTGATAACATAAAATTGGCTTTCTGCGCTGCATTGGATTTGCCAGACATCAGTTCGTTCACATCATTGCGTGCAGAGCTGTTAGAAATATAAATCAGGAGCGGTATTGCAGCGAAAGGTATGGAGGCATATACATGAGCTATTATTATCAGCGGATTTCCAAGAAGCGATTTCGGTGTAAGGAAAAGTTGGATTCCTGTAACCAGGAGCCAGATAAAAATCACAGCATGAGCCCAGTGCAGCGCCCTGCTTGAAATACCGGCTCTTGATATTTTCATGGGTACGACACTCCATCGATCTTATAGCCAAACCTTTCCCAGTAGCCTGTGTCCTGTTCTCCTGTAAGTGTTATCCTGTTGACCCATTTCACATTCTTATAACCAAACATCCTCGGCATCACAAGGCGAAGGGGCTTTCCATGTTCTTGGGACAGCATCTGGTCATCCATCATGTAAGCGAGCATAACATCAGGTTCAAGGGCTTCTTTTATAGAGAGGCTGTCGCTGTATATGCCGCTTGATGAATAGAACGTTGCAAATGCTGCATCAGATCTAAGTCCTGCCCTGTCAAAAATCACTTTTAAGCGCACACCTTTCCATTTGACATTATTCACAGCCCATCCTTCCACACAGTGAAAATCTGCTATCTCTTCTTCACTTTCAAGTTTCAGAAGCTCGTCATAGGTTATCACAAGAGGCATATCCACAAGCCCATCAATTACGAGCTTCCACGTAGCAGGGTCGAACCGAGGCGGCTCTTCAACGCTTCGTATGCGGAACTGGTTAATGATTTTTATCCCCATTTCCTTAAATAAAGCAAAAAACGCTATTATTATCCCGAAAAGGATGGCAAGAAATATCACGAACTTTCTGCGGCTGATTATGGTTTCTTTTTCAGGGTGCACTTGAGATGCCTTCGTAGTAGTTGCCAATGTAATCTTATTCCACAAACGGGTTCCCTGACCTCAATATCACATCCGCGACCTCAGGTCTCATAGAATCAGCAGACGGTCTTTTACCGCTCTCAATCATCTGCCGCATTTTCGTGCCGCTGAAATCGATCCTGTCACTGTGAGGACAGACCTTGTCATTGGTTATCCCGCCGCACTTGTTGCAGTAGAAACACGACATGAAGAACATGGGCTCGATGCCAATATCAGGGAACTCCCTGAATATTTCCTGAGCAGCGTATGGATGATAGAAACTTCCCACGCCTGCATGGTCTCTTCCAATGATGAAATGCGTGCATCCATAGTTCTTTCTCACGATCGCATGGAATATCGCCTCTCTTGGACCTGCGTAGCGCATCTCGGTCTGGAAGATGCCTAGCACTACCCTGTCCTTGGGATAATAATTATCGATGAGCACCTCATAGCTTTCAAGTATCACATCGTCCCTGAAATCGCCTTTTTTCTTCTTGCCAATGACAGGGTTTATAAAAAGTCCATCCACCATAGTGAGTGCAGATTTTTGCAGGTATTCATGACCAAGGTGCGCAACGTTCCTTGTCTGGAATCCCACGATTTTCTCCCAGCCTTTTTCTTTGAAGAGGCTCCTTGTCTCTGCAGGTTTGAGCGCATATTTATAATAAGGGGTATTTGATTCATTTATCAGATTTATTTTTCCGCCCAGCAGCGTATCCTTCATTGAATATGTCTTTGCAACACCAGGATGGGCGGCATCATTTGTCCCGAATACCTGCTCTGCATGAGCCCTTTTATCAAAGCCGTATTTTTCCTCGACCTGCATCAGCGCCACGATGTGGTCGTCGTTCTTAAGCAGGATGTCGTCTCCTTCTTTTATGTCAGTATTTTCAACATCAAGCACGATGGGAAGCGTCCAGGGAAGACCATTTGAAAGACGTTTATTGTAGAGAATGCTTTTATAATCCTCACGGCAGTTAAAACCTTCAAGCGGGCTAAACAGCCCTGAAGCGATATTTTCAACATCTTTCATCAAGTCTGTGCTGATTAGAATGTTCTGATATTCAAAAGCCTGCTCTATGATCTTTTTTCGTTTTTGGTCAGGCATAACTCTGCTGACCAACTTTCCGCCGTGTGGTTTGTTCTGTATCATCGCTATCCTGCTCTAAGACGTACTTTTGTATAATAATTGTTTGCGAACTCACATCATATCAAAAGGCTTAAATGCAAAAAAACCATTTAAGCGAATCCTGCAAAGTCCGGATAGTGTAGCGGCCTATCATGAGGGCCTGTCGAGCCCCCGACCCGGGTTCAAATCCCGGTCCGGACGTTCTCTTTTTTGTTCAACTCCTTAAATAATACCTTCAAATACCCGTTCAGCCATTCCTTCCATAAATGCGGCTTCATCTGAAAGAGTTATTCTTAATTCCCCGCCTTTTGTATTCACTTTAACCTTCCTCCCGGTTCTGCCAAGCCTGTAAGACACGGCTGCGCAAGCCACTGAACCCGTACCGCAGCTCAGGGTCTCAGCTTCGACACCCCGCTCATACGTGCGTATGGTGATTTCCTCATCTGAGTTCACAAGCACGAAATTCACATTCGTTCCTTTTAGAAAAACAATATCATATCGTATCTCTGGCGCTTTTGACATCAACTCATCATCGAGTGAATCCACAAAAATGACAGCGTGCGAGACACCTGTATTAACAGCCGAGACCTCGTATCCATGCATGTTCACAAGAAGGAACTCACCTGTTCCTTTTGCCGGGATATCCTTCCTTGAAAACTGGGGTTTACTCATATTTACTTTTATCCATACATTATCCTGCGTGCTTATAGGAAGAATACCTGCAAGTGTCTCGACAGTGGCATTGTTCCTGATATACCCTTTGTCCAGAGCATATCTCGCAAGACAGCGTATGCCGTTGCCGCACATCTCTGCTTCAGTGCCGTCTGAATTGAAAATACGCATCCTGAGGTCTGCATTGCTTGATTTCCCAAGATACAGGACACCATCTGCTCCTATCCCGAAATGACGGTCGCAGTATTTTACGGCAAAACCTGATTTTTCGTTTGTTGGTATGCTCTCATTTTCATATTCATCTATCAGGATGAAGTCATTTCCATTGCCGTGGAGTTTTGTGAAATGTACCATATCACTTGCCCTTATCTTTCTTTAAAGCAGAAGATATCATCGAACCTGCTGTTTTTACTACCATATTTGCTCCGCCCACTATCCATATCGCAGGTGCAGCCACAAGACCAGTGGCAACGCTTATCCCTGCGCCTGCGAGCAGAGCCATGTCGTGGCTCGTAAGGAAGCGTGAAACTTTATCAAGCGTGGATGGCTCGATATCCACGGCGTCGGTCTCAAGAACGATCTCTCCGTTCTGGAAGACCTTTATCCAGCTGCTCTCTTCTGAGACAAGCACTGCAGTGAATGAACTGTCGAACAATGTTATTCCTTTCGCAGCAGCATGTCTTGTGCCAAAACCAAGAAGTGTTTCTGATTTTAAGATTCTTGAACCGTATGCAAGCAGCTCTCCGTCAGGTGTTAAAATCACTGCACCGTCGAGAGTGGCGAGTTTTTCGATCACTGAATCCATTCCTTTTGTAAGTACATTATCTGCGAATGTGATCTGCGGATAATGGAGGCGATAGTAACCTTTGATTTTATCACGGTCTGCAATGACAAAAAGAGCGCCCTGTTTTTCTTTAGCCAATGTCTTTGAAATGTTAAGAGTTAAACGCATTACGTCGGATTTGATATCCACAACGCTTAGTGTAGATTTCATAAGCGCTACTTATAATCAAGATATGTTATAGGTTTTGGTCGGAATTGCAAACATTTAAAACCCTTCTTCCACACTTAAGGATGGAGATTACATTGAAAATAACAAAATATATACCATTTATAGGCATGGCGTTCATGCTGCTTCTTGTGCAGCTGATCGCTGTGGCTTTGAGCAAGCCTTTTGACGTGAACAATATGAAAGTATTTTCAAATCCAGAAGCTACAAGCAATGTTCTCTGGTGGGTGGCGATTATACTCGTTTTTACTGCTTTTATACTGCTTGTTGTAAAGCTGAACAAAAAATGGATAATACAGGTGATCATACTTTTTACTGTGGTCTCAACGCTGTATTATGTATTTTTCGCCCTTTTTTCATATATTTTATCTCTTGAAATGAATCTGCTCCTGACACTTATACTTTCAATAGGTCTGACAATTGTCCTGTACAAATTCCCTGAATGGTATGTGATTGATATAGTCGGCATAATCATTGGAGCTGGTGCAGCTTCCATCTTTGGCATCTCGCTTGCTATAGTGCCAACGCTGCTTTTACTCGTCCTGCTGGCTATTTATGATTATATTGCAGTGTATAGAACAAAACACATGGTGGCACTGGCAGAAGGTGTGATGGACCTGAGGCTTCCGATATTGCTTGTAATCCCGAAGCACTGGAAATATTCATTCCTCACAGAGACGTTCGATAAAGAAGAGCGTGAAGCTTTCTTTATGGGGCTTGGGGATGCTGTGATGCCTACACTGCTTGTTGTATCTGCGAATTTTTTCGTGAGGACAGGCTCTTATACGCTTCCCCTTATAGGGGCTGTAAATATTCCAGCGATTGGCGCAATCGTTGGCACGTTCGTGGGATTTTCAGTGCTCATGGGATTTGTATTAAAGGGCAAACCGCAGGCAGGGCTTCCCTTCCTCAACAGCGGTGTTATCCTGGGATATGTGGCTGGAAGCATGATAGCAGGCTCACCGTTGATATAATGTCAGGATAGAGCCCATCTAAAAATCAATTTTTCGGATATGTTCTTAATTTCCACTGTATGCGGCGCAGCACTCCACGCAGGGTCTGGACCTCTCGCCCTGTCAATTCAGCCCGCCCCAGTATTCTCTGGAGCATGAGCTTTGTTTTGTCTTTTTTATATTCTTTGTAATCAATGTCCTGAAGCACATCCTCAATATGTTCATATAAAAGCTCTATATCAAAATGGTCCGCAAGATATGTTGTTCCGCTGCTTACATCGCTCAATTCATATAAAATAACCGCAACAGCATGTGAAAGGTTCATACTTGGGTACTCAGGGCTTGTGGGGATATTCACGATGATATCGCACAATTCAAGCTCCTCGTTTCTAAGCCCATCGTTCTCCCTTCCAAAGAGCAGCGATACGACTCCAGTTTTACCTGTGAGCTTCTCTCTGAGCTGGCTGGGAGAAAAAGCAGGGAGCCTCATATGTTCATTTTCAGTTTTACCTGCAAGTCCTGTCGTGCCGACGATGATGTTTGAGCCAGCCACAGCATCTTTTAAAGAAAATTCAATTCTGGCGTTCTCGATTACGTCATACGCATGCACTGACATTATACGCGCAGGAGCATCAAGCACACATGGGTTCAGCAATACGAGTTCCTTAAAGCCAAAGTTCTTCATCACACGCGCCACCGAGCCTACATTGCCGCTGTGGAGTGGCTCAACAAGGATGATACGAAAGGTAAGCATCTATTCGTCCTGCTCCTCTTCATCTTCCTCTTCTTCAGCCATCCCGAGCAGCAGTTCGCCATAAAGTAATTTTTCAATAACTATAGATACATAAAAACGCTTCTGGTACATCTCAAGGTCTTCATTCATATGGAGCTGGGAGTCGATCTGGACCCTGAGCAGTACGAACCTGAACTTTTCCATGTCATCGATTTCTAAAGATTCAATAGTCTCCAGAAGGTACGGCAGTTTGTCAGGTTGATCTACCACTTCAGCAATGATGAGCACAGTCTCAGGGATTTTTTCAAGGTCAATTTCCTTTTTGCCAGTGAGGAGTTCTAAGGTCTTAAATGAGTATTTCTTATCCTTGATTTTAATATAGTTTATCATAAATATGTATCCTTTATCTATTAAGCCCTATATTGTTATTGCATAGACGACATAGGCTGTTTTCTTTACTACCTGACCATTTCCTGATTCACATTAAAGACGATCAGTATCTCCGAAAGAAAGTTAAATAATTCATGAAGTTTAGTTTTTGAATAAATTCCTCTTGGAATATAAAAAC
>JAWOKW010000131.1:0-33899 GCA_033854095.1 Candidatus Methanoperedens sp.
TGAGATGTTCCTCACAAAATATTCACCCGCAAGCTTGCTGTTCCCGTATACGTTCAGCGGGTTCGGGATATCCTCCTCTGTATAAGGCTTTTTTTTTCTGCCGTCAAAGATATAATCTGTACTTATATGCACAAGCACAGATTCACTGCACAGCAGCGCAATGTTCCTTGCACCCAGCGCGTTCACGGCAAAAGCCCTGTCTGCAAAGTCTTCTGCATCATCTACGCGTACATAAGCAGCGCAGTTGAGAACAACATCAGGTCTGATATTCTTTAAGACCTCGCCTGATGATTTAAGATCAGCGACATCGATATCAGCATGTGTTAGAGGGATCATATCATGTGCTGTGTTACCAAACACCTTTACAAGATCATGACCCAGCTGCCCGTTAGCACCGATTATTGCAAGCCTCATCGATTAATCCACCTTAAAGGGACTGTCTGGGTCGCCTTCATATCGTATTTCATCCACTTTTTCTTTCTTTCCCCAGCCTGCGTAAAGTTTGTTGGGGAGATTTATTACAAGACCTGGCTTATCCCCGATGTTTTTATATGCATGCACGACTCCAGGCGGTATTATCACTATTTTGGGGGCATCCTCCCCCACGTCGAGGCTCATTTTATTGTTATATGTTTTGGATCTTTTCCTGTTATCCCAGAGTACAAGTTTGAACATAGAAGGACCCATAAAACAGAAATAATCCGTTTGACCAGAATGTTCGTGAGGTCCTCTAACAATACCAGGATATGTTAATGATATGTAAGACATCTGCGGCATGATATCCTGGTCTATCATATCGTTCCTGAAAAGTTCTACAAGCCATCCTCTATCATCCTCATTTTTTATTAGATCTTTTATAATCAAGCCGTCAATTACCATTTTTACATCTCCTCGATTTTTTGTTTAACATAAATCCTCATAAGATAAAAAGTCTCATAGCTCGGCATCCTCATTACACCACCTTTTCTATCAAATAGTTCTTCCTGCCGTTCTGCCCATAATACACCTTGAGCATAATATCTGCTGAAATACCTGATACCACGAACTGCACGCCGATTATTATCATCAATATAGATAATAAAAATAAAGGTCTATCAGAAAGCCCTTCGTTGAAGAACAGCCTTTCTATACCCATATATACGCTCAGCAAGCCTCCTGACAGACCCAGCACCAGCCCCAGCCCACCGAACACATGGATAGGTCTCACAGAGTATTTCTGCCAGAATGTTATCACTATCAGGTCAAGGAATCCTTTGCCGAGCCTCAGCAAGCCGTATTTTGTTTTGCCATATTTCCTCGGACGATGCTTGACTTTTACCTCTCCTATCCTGTAGCCTTTCCACAGCAGCATCGCAGGGATATACCTGTGCGTCTCTCCATACAGGTCAAGACCTTTCACGCATCCGTTCCTGTATGCTCTGAAGGTGCAGCCTGAATCGTGTATTATCTCCCCCGTGGTCTTTTTCCTCAATAGATTGGCGAATTTAGATGTAATTTTCTTGGCAAAGGGGTCCTTCCTGTCAGCGCGCCAGCCGCACACTACATCATAATCTTCGTTCTCTATCTTCTCTACCAGCTTTGGTATATCTGAAGGGTCGTTCTGCAGGTCGCCATCCATGCTGATGACGACGTTCCCATCTGAATAATCAAACCCCGCTTTCAGCGCAGCGCTCTGACCAAAATTCTTCCTGAACTTTATTATCTTCACATTAGCATCCTTTTCATGGACCTTCAGCATGTTTTTATAGGTATCATCAGTTGAGCCGTCATCAACGAAAATGATGCTGTACTGGCGGTTCAAACTCTTCAGTACATCATTCAATTCAGCATGCAACGGTACTATATTCTTTTCCTCGTTGTAAAAAGGCACTACTACAGAGATCACTTTTAGCCTCATTTTTATACCAGTTTACGAAATTTTCGATTCCTTTTTCTATGAGAACCTCTGGCTCATAACCGAGAAGCTTTTTCGCTTTCGATATATCAGCATAAGTGACAGGAACATCTCCTGGCTGGTCAGGCAGTTTTTTAATGATAGCGCTCTTTCCAAGGTTCTCTTCGATCAATCGTATCAGATACCTCAATTCTACCACGTTCGAATTCCCAAGATTGATGATTTCATACCCCAGTTTCCTGTCAGCAGCCGCCATTATCCCATCCACGATGTCGCTGATATAGGTATAATCCCTTCTCGATGTACCATCGCCGTACATTTCGATAACTTTCCCCTGGTCGATCGACCGTGTGAATTTGTGGATCGCCATTTCAGGTCTTTGCCTTGGTCCATACACCGTGAAAAATCGAAGACCTGTTATCGGGATGCCATAAAGATGATGATAAGTATAGCAGAATATTTCACACGCTTTTTTTGTGGCTGCATATGGGGATATGGCTTTATCCACAGCATCATCTTCCCCAAATGGCACCTTTTCATTTATTCCATATACTGATGAACTTGAACCGAAAATGAAGTTTTTAATACCACTGTCCCTGCTGAGTTCTAAGAGATTGATCGTCCCTCTGATATTCACATCTTCATATAGAAATGGGTCATGTATTGAAGGACGCACCCCGGCTCTGGCTGCAAGATGGATCAGGGTATCTATTTCGTTTTCGTTAAAGATTTTTTCCATTTCTGCTTTTTCCCTTATGTCAGCCATATGAAAAACGAAATTTTCGTTATTCATGTTATGTTCTATGTTGGTCATTTTGATCGACATGTCATAGAACGGGTCAAAGTTATCAATACCAATAACATCTTTATCCATGCTCAGAAGCCTGTCCACAACATGCGATCCAATAAATCCAGCACAACCAGTAACAAGGGTTGCCATGTTATTCCTTCATAGAGGTTCTCAGGTTCCTTATATATCGGTATTATCGTTATAAGAACCAGAGAGGGTAGTTATCATATCTCTGACTTCAGTAGTTAATCCTGGAGCCTGTACAGAATCCTCACCAACGGAATCCCCTTCATATTGGTGGCCGCCACGTCTTGTAAATATCACATGTATCTGATTTTGTTTCAACACGCTGTCTGATGTCGCTCTTACAGTAGCGATTCCACGTTGTGTGCTCGATTTCAGAGTTATGGTCGCTCTTCCATTATGATCAGTAACCGCACTATCTGAACTTAGAGTTCCTTTATTCGTTTCAAAGTCGATAATCACATCTTCAACTTTTACATCCCTGCCTTTTCGATTCTTTAATTGGGCTGTGATTGTTGAGGTAGATATGCCATTCGCTGGAATACTAGATGGATGTGCATCCAAGGATATCGTTTGTGCAACAATTTCATATCCGGCAGTCCAATCGCTAACAATACCAGGATCTAAAAAGTCATCTGCTGCAGACGCATTTGCTGGCATTACAAACGTTGCAAGCACAAAAAATGCTATTATTGCCAGCGCTACATGTAATATCATCCCTTTACTCATATTCTCACTCCTTACTGTATGGAGTTATCATCCATACCCTACATACACCGTTTTTAATCTAATATTGTTTTACGAATACTTAACATTTTCCATTTTTGCGCCAAATTTTAATTATAAAATTATTACAATTATATAATTAGGCTCACATCATGAACTGTTCCATGAACAGAGGAACCTGCATTTGTTCCAGATTCTTTACATCCTCGAACAATTCTATAATCCTCTGCGCTCTTCCAGGGGAGAAGTGCGTAGAAAGATTATGTCGAAATTTCTCCTCAAGTGCAGGCATAGCTTCTCCACGGCGCCTGCGGTGACCAATCGGATATTCTATCTCTACAGCTTCAGTGCTACTCCCGTCGTTGAAGAACACCTGAACCGAGTTTGCAATGGAGCGTTTTTCAGTATCGTAATAGTCCCCTGTGTACCTTGGTTCCTCCCTCACGACAATTTTCTCGCGCAGTGCATCTATCATGGGGTCGGAAGCCCGTTCATCTTCGTAATCCTCGTATTCCAGTTTTCCAAAAATCAGCCCGATAGCGGTCATGTACTGAAGGCAGTGATCCCTGTCAGCAGGATTATTGAGCTTCCCTTTCTTGTCGATAATACTTATAGCGGGTCGCTGTGTTATTATCTCCACACGTTCTATTTCATCCAGACGGTCTCTTACCTTGGAATTGAGCTTGATAGCACTTTCAACTGCTGTCTGCCCATGGAACTCGGCAGGACATGTCTTGAACAGAATGTTTTCCATGACGTAACTGCCATAAGGGCGCGGGAGCTTGAAACGCTCGCCGCTCATTATCCTCTCATAAAAGCCCCATGTCGGTGCTGTGAGAACAGTCGGATATCCCATTTCCCCGCGTGATGAGAGCATTGCAAGAAAAACACCTCTACTTGCGGAATCCCCTGCTGCCCAGCTCTTGCGTGAGCCTGCATTTGGGGCGTGGCGATAGACCCGAAGAGCACCAAGGTCTGCCCAGACATGGGATATCGCATTGATTATCATCTCTTTATCGCATCCAAGGAGACCTGCACAAACCGCAGCACTTGCAAGTTTGACTAACAGGACATGGTCGAGCCCGCGCTTGTTGAAGCTGTTCTCAAGAGCCATCACACCCTGAATCTCGTATGCCTTGATCATGGCAGTGAATACATCCAGCATAATAAGCGGTTCTTTACCTTCTGCAATGTTCTTTCGTGAAACATATTCAGATAATGCAAGGATTGCACCAATGTTATCCGAAGGATGCCCCCATTCTGCTGCCAGCCACGTATCATTGAAATCCAGCCATCGTATCATGGCGCCTGTGCTGAAAGCCGCGCTGACCGGGTCAAGCACAAAGGCTGTGCCTGGTACGTGTGATCCGTTTGGCACCAGAATTCCGGGGACAATAGGTCCTATCAGCCTTGTGCACTCAGGGAATTTTAGAGCCAGCACAGCGCAGCCGATGCTGTCCATCAGACAGAGGCGGGCTGTATCATATGCCTCCTCAGAGCTAGGAGAATAATCGATTATGTAATCTGCAATATCGACCATTTCTTTGTCTGGAATCACTGCGCTCACTTATCCCTCTGGGGCGCAGGGGTAGCGGATGCCCCGTACTTCAGTACAGGGAGGAAACGTACCCCCTCCCAATCGTAATCTATTTATCCATTGATAACTATTGTCAATAGCATGAAGCAGACGCTTGTGATTAAACTTGATACTTCCAAAGAGCAGCATAATGCTCTTCTTGAAACCATGCACAGGTTTAATGAAGCGTGCAACTACATTGCAATAATTGCTTTTTCCATTATGAGTGCTAACAAGATCAAGCTTCAGCAAATCGTTTATCGAGATGTTAGGGAGAAGTTTGGTCTTTCTGCTCAGCTTGCTATTCGTGCAATCGCTAAAGTTGCTGAGGCTTTCAAACGAGATAAGTCTATCAAACCTGAGTTCAGGTCTGACGGTGCTATTGTCTATGACCAGAGAATCCTTTCTTGGAAAGGACTTGAAGCTGTTTCCATTCTCTCCCTTCAGGGAAGGCTCAAAATACCTATCAGGATAGGAAAATATCAAGAAGCAAGGCTTGACAGGATCAGGGGTCAGGCAGACCTTGTCCTGCAAAATGGAATATTTTATCTTGCTGTTGTGGTTGAAGCCCCAGAACCTTCCAAGTTCGATGCTGTGAATGTTCTTGGAATTGATTTGGGGATTGTCAATCTCGCTACTGACAGTGATGGAGAAACTTTCAATGGTGAACAGATTGATAATGTCAGGGAGAAAAATGCTGAACTTCGTACCAACCTCCAAAAAGCTGGACCTAAATCTGCAAGAAAGCATATTAAGAAACTTTCTGGGAGGGAAAAAAGATTTCATCGTGATGTTAATCATGTTATTTCCAAGAAGATTGTGGCTAAAGCAAAAGACACTGGAAAAGCTGTTGCCCTCGAAAATCTCGAAGGCATCAGAACCAGTATAACGGTTAGAAAGGCTCAGAGAAGCCGCAACCATTCTTGGGCATTCAGACAGTTGAGAAGTTTTATCGAATATAAGGCTGCTCTTTCGGGAGTACCCGTCATACTCGTTAATCCGAGAGGAACTTCCCATATTTGTCCTGTATGTGGGCATAAAGAAAGAGCGAATAGACCGAACAGAGATACGTTCAGATGTGTTCAGTGCGGTTTCTCTGGTCATGCTGATCACATTGCAGCTATTAATATAGCTCTCAGGGCTGCCGTCAATCAGCCTATTGTTTCGGGGAATTTTTTGATGGAACATTTTAGTTCTCCTCAGAGGCAAACCTCCAACGGGGGCAACATGCCTCCGAATTTATTCAGGGGTAATTGACCGCTTGTCAATCGGTATGTAGTCCCTTTCTTCTCGCCCCACATAATTCGCAAGCGGTCTTACCAGTTTGTTGCTGGCGCGCTGCTCAAGAATATGGGCGCTCCATCCGCTGCATCTGCTGATGGCGAAAATCGGCGTAAAGAGGGATTCTGGGATACCCGCAGCCGTGTAAGCGACCGCGGTATAATAATCAAGGTTCGGAAAAAGACCCTTTTCATCCCACATTACACGCTCGATTGCCTCGGCAATCTCGAATAATCTCATTTTCTTCTTTTCTGCACAGAGTTTATGAGCCTGCTCCTTGATGATAGAAGAGCGCGGGTCTATCTCTTTATACACCGCATGCCCGAAACCCATAACTATCTCCTTATTTTGCAACATGCGAAGTACACCCGTTCTGGCTTCTTCAGCGTCCTGGAATCTGCTTAAAAGTTCCAAGGCTGCTTCGTTTGCTCCTCCGTGGAGCGGACCTGCCAGTGTACCTATGCCTGAGACGATACATGAATGGAAATCAGAAAGCGTGGAGGCACATACACGGGCGGCAAATGTTGACGCTGCAATCTCGTGCTCTGCATAGAGTATCAGGGAGCAATTCATCATATCACTTTCTATTTTTTCAGGAGGAGTTCCCATGAGCATGTGTAAAAGATAACCTGCCAGTGCCTTTTCCCCTGAGTCAGGAACATCTTTATTTTGCCAGTAACCAAGGGCTGTAGGCAGGACGCCGAGGAGGCGCGCTGCTGCTTTTTTTCCATCATTTTTCTGCTCAGGCTCTTCATTGCCCAGCATGGAAACGGCTGTACGGAGCACTGCCATTGGAGATACTTTCGGCATTTTTTCAAGGAAGCTTTTGACCAGTCTGGGCATCGGGCGATTATTGATGAGTTCATCTGTCCAGCCTGAGAGTTGATTTCGTGCAGGTAACTCGCCGTTTATCAGGAGATAGGAAACCTCCTCAAAGGTGCTCTTCTTTGCAAGCTGTTCGAGCGGATAACCGAGATAGCTCAGCTTCATGCCTTCTATGCTCAATGAACACAGTGCTGTATTCACGGCTTTTACACCTCGAAGTCCTATTGTGCTTTCACTTTGGAACTCTTTTATTTTTGCCATAACCGTTTATTGATCGCCTCTTCATATCGATAATAATCAAGAAGTTCGTAGAGTTCCTCACGCGTCTGCATGATATCTATCAGTGATTTTTGTGTGCCCTGCTCACGAATGGCTCTATAAGCCTGCTCAGCTGCCCTGTTCATAGCGCGAAAAGCTGACAGCGGGTACAGCGCCATGGAAACACCCGCATTCCTGAGCTCTTCAAGGGTGAAAAGCGGGGTCATGCCGAATTCTGTAAGATTTGCAATCACAGGGACTGAAAATTCTGTAAAAGCTTTGTATTGATCAAGTTCGATCAATGCTTCCGGAAAAATCGCATCTGCTCCGGCTTCTATATACATACGCGCCCTCACAAGCGCCTTATCAAGCCCTTCAGGCGCGAATGCATCCGTTCTTGCTATTATCATGAAATCCGGGTCATTTTTTGCATCTACAGCCGCCTTGATTCTGGCGCACATCTCCTCAGCTTCAACCACTCTTTTGTTGGGGCGATGACCGCAGCGCTTCTGAGCCTCCTGATCCTCGATCTGGACTCCAGCAGCGCCCTCCTTTTCCAGTGTTCTGATGGTACGCGCGATAGAGAACTCAGCCCCGAAACCTGTGTCGATATCAACAATCAAAGGAAGATCCACAGCATCCGTGATTCGCCGTGCATCCATAGCAACATCAGAAAGCGTGATAATCCCCAGGTCCGGCATTCCAAGTGAGGCATTCGAGACGCCTGCTCCAGACAGGTAAATTGCCCGAAAGCCTGCTCTTTTTGCTATCCTGGCTGAGAAGGCATTGATTGTTCCCACGACCTGAAGGGGTTTTTCATCAGATAAAGCGTCACGTAATCTCTTACCTTGCGTCATTCCCAATAATAAAATGTGCTATGTCAATATAACGTTTCTGGATATGCTCTGCGTGATGGCAGATTATAAATTCCTATAAGCGGACAGAAGCTACAGCAGCCCCATTATTTTGTGCGTTTGCGGTATAACGCGCACATCCCTTAATCCCTTCCCTGCAAAATCCATCAGTTCAAAAAGAAGTTCTGACGATGCCTGTTTTCGTTGAGTGGCAGGCTGGAGTACAAGAGGGATATTCCTATCTATTGAAGAAATCCCTTCCACTGCCTGAGCTATTGATTTTACGGTAGTTTCAGGCAGGACTACTATTTTTACAAAGGTCTTTGATGTCTCATTGAGTATGGCGATAGTCTCAAGCTCGTTCTTCAACAGTTCGCTGTAATGCTGTGTGGAATCATGTTCGGGCAGTTTAATATCGCATGAAGCTATGGCGATCATATCTTTTAATTCCTTTGCTTTCTGGGGAAATCCAGAATTCGTTTCAATATAGAGAGGATATTCAATGTTTAGCGTCTTGATGAAATCCGCATGAATCAGCGGCTCTCCACCTGTGAGGGATACATGCTTAGTCGAAGGAGACCACAATCTGTGGATTGAATCTTCAACAATGTCCCTGCTGAGCGGATTTTTGACCGAATAGAAATCGCCTTTGCCTGATGATTTCTCAATCCTGCACGATTCTGTAATTTCACGGCTCTGCGGCGTATCGCAGTATGCACAGTGCAGATTGCACCCTGCAAAGCGCACAAATACCTGGCGCACGCCCACATAGGGTCCCTCACCCTGGATTGAATTGAAAATTTCGCTTATTGCTGTGGATTTCATAAAAAAATTGGATGGAACACGGATTCCACAGATTTCAATTATACCTGCCTATTTAACCAGATCAATCCCATACCGCGCAGTATGTATATTACCTGATGTGTTCCTCCCAAGTATCTGCGGGGACTTGACGCCTGTGACCACAATCATCGTCCTGATAACATGCTCAAGTTCAGGCTCTACCATTGCACCCCAGATGAGCCTTGCCTTTGGATCGATACGGGTATAGAGTTCATTCACCACGCCTTCTGCTTCTGATATCGTCATGTCAGGTCCTCCCACTACGTTGACAAGAGCTGCGGTGGCGCCTGAAACATCAACATCCAGCAGCGGACTCCGAAGCGCCTTCTGGATAGATTCTATGGCTTTGTTCTCGCCTTCTGCTTCTCCAAGACCTATCATTGCCACGCCGCTTTTTTGCATGATCACTCTTATATCTGCAAAATCCAGATTGACAAGACCCGGCTTTGTGATGAGTTCCGTTATACCTTTAACAGCGCGCATGAGAACCTCGTCGCATACCTTAAAAGCAGCCTGGAGCGGAAGATGGGGCACAACTTCAAGCAATTTGTCATTTGGGACCACGATCACTGTATCCACAACATCGCGAAGTCTCTCAAGTCCGGCTTCGGCGTTGTCCATGCGCACCGAGCCTTCAACTGTGAACGGCAGTGTGACCACGGCAATCGTAAGGGCACCTGCGTCCCGTGCCACTTCAGCCACGATCGGGGCAGCGCCAGTGCCTGTCCCGCCGCCAAGACCGCAAGTCACAAAGACCATATCTGCGCCTCCGACCGCTTTTTCTATTTGCGATTTGGATTCCTGGGCAGCGTCCTGTCCTATCTGCGGTATGCTCCCTGCGCCAAGCCCGCGTGTCCTGTTCCGCCCAATCAAGATTTTTTTCCTGACCTTAATGTTTAGAAGATGCTGTGCATCGGTATTGAGTGCGTATAATTCTGCCCCGGTTATACCTTCCTCGGATATTCGCTGGATGGTGTTCGATCCTGAACCCCCACAGCCGATTACTGTGATATTCGTCTTTAATTCCTGCAGAACCGCCAGAAGCTCTTCGTCAGTTTCGCCCATAACAGGTACCTTACGTTCTCCTGCCCTTGAAATTGCCTCGGTTATTATTGATTCCATATTAATCCCTTGATCGCAATCCAGTTTAACGATATTTTATTTGTTTTATATACCATTTCTGGACTTATAGTTTTTCTAATGCACTGCATGTTTGGGGAATTGGTCAAGACAACACAGTCAATTTGAGTTGGAGAAGTTTGCCCGACACCGAGGATGGTTTGGATTACTTGAAGACGGTTACGAAAACTTTAGGAATCAAATTCTCAGATAGTGCTGGAGTACATGAAAGGCAATCTGACAAAAGAAGAGTTGAAAGAAATTTCTTCCGCCAGTGGTCATCGATTAAGGATTTTGATTGGCTCGATAGGTATCGTTTTCGTCTCCCCAAGTAATCTCTTTATGAGAGGCGCATCTCCAAAAACATCCTCGCGCTTGCCTTTACCATTGATGTAAACAGCAACGAGCACGATTGTTAAGCCGATCGAGGGATTTGCATCAGTGATGCCCATACCTACAAGCGCAAGTGCACCTGCGAGCATGCCCCGCAACGCCCCTTTGCGGTATGATTCAAGTTTAGTGCGGTGATAGATGCGGATATCCCGCAGGGTCAAAAAGATGATCACGAAAAAACCGAATGCTGCGATGGATAAGTATATCAAGGATGCCATATCAGATCATACTTGCGACTTTTTCAGGTTTTATACGCTTCAGATATTCTTTAATCATTGCAGGGAAGGATTTGGCGTTCACAAAGCGAAGCCCGAGCTGCTCTGCCCACTTCTGGATGCCGATATCGCTTGCAACTACAGCAGCATCAAGCTCTTTTGCAAGAAGCAGCACATCAATGTCAGGCGCGCTGTCAAGAATACCATAGCGAAGCGCGTTTCTGTATTTGTCCCTGAACTTGCTTATGATTTCACCTATCACATTGCGCTCGATCTCAGGTTCGATTTCATACTTTGAGTGAGCTTTAGTTGTGCGAAAAAGGCACTCTGTAGCTCCTTCCCATATTGCTTCTTCTGCAACGTCCATCCCTTTGTTGATCCTGCCTCGCATAAAATCCACATAATCATAGAATATCTTGGACGGGATTTTCACTTCATATCTGTCAGGGGTTTTTTTGACAAGCCATGTATCTATCTTCGCGAGCACCTCTTCATCGCACCCGTTGTTCTTTGCAAAATCTTTCATCTCGTTGTATACAGAAGGGAACGGGATGTAGCAGCTTATACCAAGATGCAGGCGCGCATCTGCTATGATATCAAGGATGCTTCCCATGGCTATGCAGAGCGTTCCACCTTCAGTCTCTCTTGCCCTTGTATCTGTAAGTGCGCTTGTATCTAACACGAATCGCTGACGTATCATGTTCGTATGATAAACGCTAAGACATTATATATAGTTTTATGGCACTTCATTTTAAGCAACAGGCTCATCAAGCATTGATTGTAAGCCGTAAAGAATAAATAACCATAATGCAATTGTGAACAGCATTCATCATGATTGATTATTAAAAAGATTAAAATATATATTAATCTACCATCCCGGAGAAAAAAATGAAGGAAATACGAATACACGGCCGCGGTGGGCAGGGTTCTGTGACCGCTGCTGAGCTTTTGGCACTGGCAGCCTTTGAAGATGGGAAATTCAGCCAGGCATTCCCTGCTTTTGGCGTGGAAAGGCGAGGCGCTCCAGTGGCTGCTTTTGTGCGTCTGAATGACAAACCAATACGCCTGCGCAGCCAGATATACGAACCTGACTACGTGATAGTGCAGGATGCCACCCTTGTTGATGTTGTTGATATTGCAAAAGGAGCCAAGCCAGATGGGATTATCCTGATAAACACTGAAAAAAAATCGTCGTCTTTCAAGCTTGAGACCAAAGCATCTGTAAAAACGCTTGATGCTACAAAGTTAGCTATGGATTTCATTGGAAAGCCAATTGTCAATACAACATTGATCGGAGCTTTTGCAGGGGTTTCAGGTCTGATAAATCCTGAATCAATAAAAAACGCTGTTATGGAGCGATTTCCAGGAAAAACCGGAGAAAAGAACGCTGCTGCTATCCAGGCAGCATATGACCTCATGGAGACCCAGCGATGAAACTGGTTATTAAAACTGTAACCAAGCCGGGAAGCACACGCTCCAATAAAACGGGAGCATGGCGCTCGTTCATGCCTGTTTTTGACCACAAGCTGTGCAGCAAATGCGGCATCTGTGCAATGTATTGCCCTGAAGGGATCGTCTATAAATTAGAAAATGGTTTCTTTGAGCCTGACTACGAATACTGTAAAGGTTGTGGCATCTGTGCGAATGAGTGCCCCAAGAAAGCGATCGTGATGGTACTGGAGGGAAAATGAGAAAACGAATGAAAGTTGTGGAAGGCTCTTATGCTGTAGCCCATGCTGTCAAGGTATGCAAACCCAATGTGATCTCAGCATATCCGATAACCCCGCAAACGCATATCGTAGAGGATCTATCCCAGTTTGTGGCAGACGGTGAAATGAACTGCGAATACATGAATGTGGAATCAGAGTTCTCCGCTATCTCAGCACTGATAGGAGCAAGTGCAGCAGGGGCACGTACATATTCTTCTACTACTTCCCAGGGGCTTGCGCTGATGCATGAAGCCCTTTTCAATGCCTCGGGCATGAGATTGCCTGTCGTTATGACCGTGGTTAACCGCGCCCTCTCTGCCCCCATCAATATATGGAACGACCAGCAGGACTCTATCTCACAGAGAGACACTGGCTGGATTCAACTTTATGCTGAGGATGTCCAGGAATCTGCTGATATGATACCGCAGCTCTATAAAATCTCAGAAGATGAAGACGTCCTGTTGCCTGCTATGTCGTGCATGGACGGCTTCATCCTCTCACATGTTTATGAACCTGTTATTTTACTTGAGCAGAGCCTGACAGATGAATTCCTGCCTGCTTATTCCCCAGAGTTCGTGCTCGATCCCCAAAATCCCATGTCGTTCGGGGCATTTGCAGACCCGAGTACATACACAGAGTTCAGGTATAAACAGGAAAAAGCAATGGGAGCAGCGTTAAAGAAGATAGAGGAAGTCGCAGACGAGTTCAGGAAAGTCTATGGAAGATATTACGGCGGTCTTATAGATGGCTATGCACTCGATGATGCCGATGTCGTTATAATGGCAATGGGCTCGGTCATCGGTACAATAAAGGATACCATAGACATGCTGCGCAGCAATGGAGAATCCGTCGGTCTTCTAAAGGTCAGGTCATTCAGACCATTCCCTGCTGAAGCTATTCGTTCTGCTTTGAAAAACGCCAGGGTCATAGTGACCCTTGATAAGAACATTTCTATCGGTAAAAATGAAGGCGCCCTGTGCACAGAGGTCAAAGCATGTCTTCATAATACAAATATTCGGGCTCCTGTTATTGGCTTCATGCTCGGACATGGAGGGCGTGATATTCCGATGAGTACGATTGTAAAAATAATCAATAAAGCAAAGTTAGTAGAAAAGGGAATATTTGTTGAGAGCGAGTTCGCAGACCTGAGGGAGGATTTAGCATGAGCCTCCTGAAACCGGGTCACCGAGGGTGCGCTGGATGCTGCGACGCACTTGCAGGAAAGTTCGTGCTTGATGCCGTAGGTACGGACTGCATTGTTGTATCCCCGACAGGCTGCCTTGAAGTATTTACCACGCCGTATCCTGAATCTGCATGGGGCGTCCCGTGGGTGCATTCACTTTTTGAGAATGCAGCGGCTGTAGCTTCAGGTGTTGAGGCTGCGCTCAAGTCGCTCGGTAGAATGAATAATACAAAGATAATTGTAATCGGCGGAGACGGCGCAACTCTGGATATTGGCTTGCAGGCAATATCGGGCGCATTTGAGCGAGGACATGATATCACGTACATCTGCGTAGATAATGAAGCTTACATGAATACAGGCATCCAGCGAAGCAGTGCAACCCCGCTTTATGCCAGCACTACAACAAGCCCTGCAGGTAAAGCATCTTTCGGAAATCCGCAGCATAAAAAGAACATGCCTGCAATCATTGCAGCACACGGCTCGCCCTATGTTGCCACAGCTTCAGTAGCATACGCCCCTGATATGCTCAAAAAGGTAAAAAAAGCAGCACAGACAAAAGGACCAACATACGTGCATGTGCATGCTCCGTGCTGCACAGGCTGGAAGTTTGAGGGTTCAAAGACGATTGAAGTTGGAAAGCTTGCAGTGGAGACAGCGATGTGGCCTCTCTACGAGATGGAGAACGGCATCATTACAGGTGTGCGGAAGTTAAAGAACAGAAAGCCTGTTGAAGAATATCTTAAAGTGCAGGGCAGGTTCAAGCATCTCTTTACAATGGAAAGCGGGCAAGAAGAAATAAAGAAAATTCAGGCAATCGCTGACTGGAATGTGAAGCATTTCGGGCTTGAGTGAGCTGAGATAGGGACTATAGTGCCCTAATGAAACTTTTATATAAAAAATAAATTTGAATAAATTTGATCTATGCTTGCGCACATCATACAGCATGTAGAGTAGTCGGATTATACTGTGATTTTTTTACCTTTCTTCACATCTTTGTATGATGGGTTCTTTAATTGCTTGTCTATTCCAACTTCAGGTATCGTTTTCACGAATTCAGCCTGCGTATCCGCTGTAAGTTTCTGCACATCATACAGGACGCTGTCAACCACTATATGTGAGACCTTTGACGGCATAGTTACTCACCTCCAGTTATTTCTTACACACGATAAAATATATTAAACTTTCGAATTGTTGAGGTTGGCGGTTTAAAAACAGGGGGGGTTAATTCATATAATAACACCAACCTCAGTACAGTATTGTCACATGCTACGGTAAATTTTTTACGGCGATTCTCATTTATGAGAATGGTTCTTATCCGAATTTTGCAAAGAGACTTTTAATACTCCACAGTTTCATTAACTTATTATGCATTCGGTTATAGACCCGATTTATGGTCATATCAGAATAAGCGAACTTGAGCATCTCATTATCAGTACTCCCGAAATGGCGCGCTTGCGGCGCATACAGCAACTGGGTCTGGCGGACCTCGCTTTTCCATGTGCGAACCATACACGGTTTGAACACAGCGTGGGGACGCTATTCATCGCAGATAAGATAGCAGAGGCGCTTGGCATTGGTCAGGAGGAGATCATAAAAATAAGGATAGCGGCTCTGCTCCATGATATCGGTCACTGTGCATTTTCTCATGTAGTTGAAAGCGTGCTCAAACGGAACCCCAGATACCAGCCTGTGCTCGATGGGAAAAAATTGCTGCGCCATGAGAGCTTCACAAGCTACATAATATCCAGTTCGTTCCATACAAAACCTGAAATCGCAGGATATGGTGATGCATCTTTTTTTAAAGAGATCGCTCAGATAGCCACAGGCGATATCGATGCGCTTCCAAGAGCTTATCCCGCCCAGATAATTTCTGATGATATTGATGCTGACAGAATCGATTTCCTGCTCCGTGATTCATATCATACAGGCGTGTCTTTCGGGCTTGTGGATGTTGATCAGATCATAGGAAGTTTATCCCTGAACAATGACAGGATAATCCTTGGAGGCTCTCTCAGCTATGATGAGGATACGGCGCTGACCGCGGCTGAATCTATGCTGATAGCACGGGCACATCATTATTCTGCGATAATCCATAACCCTATAACTCAGGGGGCACGGGTCATGCTGCTTCATGCTCTTGAGAAATCCTTGGCAAGATATGAAGAATCAGGAAACGATGTTAAATTAGCAGTATTAAAATTTTTTATCTCGTATACGGACGGCGACCTTTTGAACTTTGTATATGAAAATGGCGATGAAAGTGCAAAAAAATTGATAATGAATATTCGCAATGCCAGCATTTGCAACGCCGTGGCGCGTTTTACACATAAGAACCTTAACCCAAAGACACGAATGGCTCTTTCAACTATTGCGAGAAACGGTGCTGCAAAGAAAATGTTCGAAGATGAGCTTGCAAAGAGTTTTGCTAAAAAATACGGCGCATCTGTACTTGTGGACCTTGATATCGCAGGTGGTATTCCTAAAAGTACACGAATAAAAATGGGGGAATATGAAGGTTTCCTGTATGATGAATCCGCTTTAGCCAATGGTCTGGTGAGGGCGATCTCGCGTCAGATATCGCTTTGCGTATTCTCAAGAACAGGAGACAATGCGATGCTGTCGCAGGCTTCACGTGAGTTCCTGCTCGGAATCGAGAGTCTGTCCCCAAAGCTTCTGGGATTTATCAGGAATGAAACCTACCTGCCAATCGAAGGGCTCCTTCTTATCTTTTACAGCGCGCACAGGATGTTCAGCAGGGAATCTGAAGGAAAAATCACGATGCCAAGACTTCGCAATATCGCCAAAATATACTCTCTGGTCATGGAGCTTGGAAAGATCGACAGATTGCATAACTTATTTGATTACAGCTTCCACAACCGCTATGGTTTCCTTTATAGCGACAGGCTTTTTGAGGATATCCAGCTTCTTGTTGCGATGGGAATGGTGGACGAAGATCTGCGGTATTTTGAAAAGAACAGCAGGTGGAAACAGCGATATGAGTATGTCCTGACTTCCGATGGTTTTGAATATGCTGAATTGATAGCACCTGCATACCAGAACGAATTAAGGACTATCGAAGATTATCTGGCTGTTAACAAACATTCTATCCCAAGAGACATGGTAAGCATCGCTTCAGGAAGATACAAAAAATCCACATGGCGGATGCATATGGCAATGCACGTGGCAGATGCAGAGGGGAGATGAAATCCATGCATGAAGAAGCGGTTCTGGTAAGCGGCGTAAGGACGGCTGTTGGTAAATTTGGCCGTGCTTTCAGGGATATACCTGCCCAGAGGCTGGGAGCTGTGGTGATAAAAGAGGCTGTAAGACGAGCAGGTATCAGGATAGAGGACGTGGAAGAGGTGATCATGGGCAATGTTGTCTCAGCAGGTCTTGGTCAGAACCCTGCAAGGCAGGCAGCTATATACGCAGGAATTCCGCTTGAAACAGGTTCATTCACTGTGAATAAAGTGTGCGGGTCAGGTCTTAAGGCTGTCATGCTCGCTGCCCAGGCAATAAAAGCAGGCGACGCAGATATAATTGTTGCAGGCGGCATGGAAAACATGAGCGCAGCTCCTCATTTAGTTAGGGGCTTGCGATGGGGTGTGAAATTCGGGGATTCCTCGATCACAGATGCACTTATTTATGACGGCTTATGGGAAGTGTATAATAACTATCACATGGGAATCACAGGTGAGCGGATAGCAGAAAAGTACGGCATAACGAGGGAGGAAGCTGATGAATTCGCTTTGAGAAGCCATGAAAAAGCCCTCCATGCAATAAATAAGGATGAGATAATACCTGTTGATGTGCAGGGCATTGCTGTAAAAAAGGATGAAGGTGTAAGAGAAGATACCTCACTTGAGAAGTTAGCGAAACTCCCCCCAGTTTTCAAAAAAGACGGAATCCTGACAGCAGGCAACAGTTCGCAGCTCAGCGACGGCGCAGCAGCATTAGTAGTTGCTTCGGCAGAGAAAGCAGAAGAGCTGGGGATCAAACCGCTTGCGAGAGTAACAGGCTACGCAACAGGCGGAACAAAACCAGAGGATGTAATGGAAGCACCCATTCCCACGGTCAGGAAACTTCTTAAAAAAACAGGCTTTACAATCGATGACATGGATCTGGTAGAGCATAATGAAGCCTATGCCACAGCATCAATTGCAGTAGCAAGAGAACTGGGCATTGATCTGCACAGGCTCAATGTAAAAGGTGGGGCAGTTGCGCTTGGGCATCCGATAGGTGCAAGTGGCGCAAGGATACTTGTAACGCTTCTATATGCCCTGAAAGAAAGGGGGCTGAAAAGAGGGCTTGCCACGCTCTGTCTCGGCGGGGGGAATGCTGTGGCGATGATTGTGGAGAGAGATTAGCATGTCTTTAAGTTTAGGCGGATTTTTCAAAATGCATCACAGCAAGTCTAAATGAATTTTTACAGCTTTTTCTACCTCTTTTAAAACATCTGCCGGTATTGTTCCTATTACACCTCTTATTCTTTTTTTAGCCACTGTCCGTATCTGGTTTGCTTTTAATTTAGAGTCTTCGGGTAGATTCGCCATGCCTTTAGGAATAAGTACCTCAAAAGGATACACTTTTCCTGTTTTTGATGTTATTGGGATTATTGTAACTGTATCTGCGAATTCATTGTTGATATCATTAGAAATTACAAATGCTGGTCTTGTTTTCCCTATTTCTGCTCCTTCGGTCGGATCAAGCCTGACCCAGTAGATATTCCCTCTTTTAATCAATTCCATCCCCTGAAGTCATATCCCAGTCTTCTATTAGCTGCTTATCTTCGTGTTTACTTGCTTTATAACCTTCAATTAATTCTTTTGTAAGTCGTTCTCTCTTTTTTCTCTCAATATGCTCTTTAATAGCTTCTGCAATAAAGCCGGATTTGTTCTCCACGTCTTTTAGCAGTTCTGCTATTTCTGAAGATAATGTTATGTTCATTCTTACTGTACTCATGATACACCTGGATTGTGTATTAGTGATGTGTATTTGATGTATAAATATCTATTCTTTAATCTCCCCGTATGTTCAGCATCCAGCAGAACCAGCGCAGAACGAGCGCGACAGTTGAAGTAGAACAGGATAAAATAAGTGAAATTTATGTGCTACAATAATTGTTGAATTATATATAAATCATTCCACGCTCTCGAACCTGCCTTTGAGCTTCTCCATAACCTTTGGCAATGTGGTGTATTCCATATCCTCAAGCGGCAGCCTGTGCGGTTCAAACGCCCCGTGGCGGCGCATATATTCTGTGATTTCCTGCGCCTTCCTGCGCGTATAGTCAAACGCAGGGTCATCGAACATATCTAAAGGTCCTACCAGCATGCCGCTGCTGAGCTGAAAGCCTGCGGCAGCCACACGCGGAGGACCGTCGAATCGTGTGCACTTTGCATCCCTGAACGAGACAGGCATAAGCGGTCCATTGTGCGAGCCGCGCATCCAGCCGCTCACAAGGTGCGGGAAAGCAAAAGCTTCAAGGATTTCCCCAACTGCTGGTAAGCCTGATTGACCACGCACAAGCGCAACAGGGTCATCCTTGCCAACATACTCACCTGCTATCTGATAGAGCTTTTCAGTGCTCACAACTGCGGCTGGCTCATCAGCAGGGAGCTTTCCATTCTCTTTCGGGAAAACCCGCTTTATCACATAGCGTGACTTTGCGCCGATGAGCGCAAGCATAGAATATACCTCTTCAGGCGCGTTCATAAAGACCCGCTTGTGCTCTAATATATCCCACACCTCGAATCGAAAGCCACTGTGCAAACTTGGGTCGATCACAAGCCCTGCTGTGTTTTCAGGCGAGGCGAACATCTTGTATATCGGGAGATTGAACGCACCTGGCTCTGTCTTGTCCATCATGAAAGCAATCAATGGCTCAGCCTTGCGCTCTGTGAATTCCATCTCGGCAGAACCCGGACCCATACCGCGGATGTTGCCTGAAAAGGCATCAGCAAGCAAATCTTGCCCTGCTCCGTAGAGCTTGAGTTCCTTGGCAACTTCTGTAGCAGCACAAAAAGTGTCCCACGCTACAGCATGTACCTCGCTGTCATCGCAGCCTTTCGTGTGGCTCATCAAAAGCTGCAGGTCATCGCCAGCAGAAAGAACGCGATAATCCAGTATGACCTTTTTATTTTTTGCTTTTTCAAGTTCATTCTTTGCGGTCTCTATCAGGTCTGGATGCACGCTCGCATGACCCGGGAACCCGCCGACGTCAGCTTTGATCAAACTTACCGTGACCTTCATTCAATCGACCTCACGGTCACATTGAAGACGAGCGTCTTGCCTGCAAGCGGGCTGTTCTGGTCAAATATAATAGATGTTTCATTGAAACTTATTTTTGTCATACCGAATGTGCTTCGAATTTCTGTCTCAGGAATTGCATTATGCCTCAAAGTGACAGCCGTCTCATTTATGTCGATCACAGTGGTATTCCATGGAGCATCAGGGTATTGTACTATATCGCCCTTTTTCAAGCTGTAATTTACTGTAATGTTCTTGTCATCAATCTTTGCTACGGTCTCGTTCCACGGAGCGCCAGGTGTTGGAATCAGGTCTCCGACTTTGAAATTATAAGATAATGTCACATTTGAGCTGATGTTCTGGACAGTCATATTGATAGTGGTTGACGGCAAAGTAACGATATCACCCTGCTTATGACCCTTACCGAATGTTGTCTCAAACATGCTGATAGGTCTTTCAACAATCCTTGGGAATGTCGTCGGTATGACCTGTATTATCGGATAAGCCTGTATCAGTTCTGGCTTGATCGGACCGTATGCGTTTTCAGGCGGTATTATCATGGACTTTGTCTCCCCGACTTTCATTCCTATCACACCTTCATCAAATCCTTTGATAACATCTCCTTTTCCGACAGTAAAATTGATTGGGCGATAATGCCTGCCAGTCGTGGATAAATTATTTTCTTTTGCTACACTCTCAATAGAGGTATCAAAGACCTTTCCGTTCTGGATACTTCCTGTATAATCAACAGAAATATTATCCCCGTTTTTCACGGTTTTCTGACTTTGACTTACACAGCCGCTAAATAATATCACTGCTGCGAATAAAAGAATAAAGTATTTTTTCATAGTATCACTAACACACTTAAAGCAATGGCAACATATAAGTAATTTGTGATAAGCAATTATATGTATGGAAAAACTTGATGTCAGAGGCAGGGTATGCCCTCTCCCCCTCTTCTATGTAAAGCAGAGAATCTCAGAAATGAAGCCAGGTGAGGAACTTGAAGTAGTTGCGGATGATGCAACTGCGAAAGAGACAATACCCAAATGGAGCAGGCTCCACGGTCAGGAAGTGGTAAGTATTGAAGATAAAGATGCGTTCTTCAGGATAATAGTCAAAAAACGAAAATGATATCAAACTGGGTTCCTATAAAGGCAATGCTTTTGCAGAAAGTTTCTTAGTGTACGATGGCAGGTTTGGGAGTGGGGGTTAGTGTATTTAAAAAAGTTCTGACCTGCCACCTTACATCAAGGTATAAGAACAAGTATGCTATTTAAAGTTAACGATATTATTCGTAGTTATGAATTTTCTATAAGCCCTTAACAAACCTTCTGATAGCATCCACGATATCGTATTCAGACGCACCCCAGTGCACTACAACTCCGTTTATGCCGTTCAGGTTCACAATGCCTGACTTTTTGCTCTGACAGCATCTTGTGATGAAAGGTCTGGTGGGCATGTACAGTTCTGCCCTTAGAGGGCACATGTTGATATGTTTATATGTGAGGTCAGGAAACTTCAGTTCAAATATCTGTTTTGAGATATCGCATCCCACAAGTTCTGAATTATCCTCAATATCAACATCTGTATCCAGATATTTTCCTTTGAGCTCCGAAGCATGGCACGGAAATACCATTTTTTCACCTTCGAACTGGCGAAGATCGATGAGTTTTGTAGTGAACCGTATATTCAATTCCCCAAGAATGCCGCTCCTGACAAGCCGCTGGATCGCAAACGCAAGCCACGGCGGCTCAGGGGGTGAAATGTCGATTATCTCGATTTCCATGACATCACAAAGGCTTGGCTGCTGCACAAACGTGATATGCCTGTCTGCACCTTCAAAAATAACAGTGTTTACATTTCCTTTGCACAGCGCGATCGCAGCTTCAATAAGTCGGGTCCTATCATGGGAATCAAGTTTTTCTTCGAACTTCGTTATCTGCTCCCCTTTTGCTATAAGTTCAAGTGAGACAAGTTTTTTCAACAACCCTTCGCCTTCACTTTTTACTCTATAGATCGAATAGCCTGAAGGCAGGTCCACAATGAGGTATTCTGTTGAAAAATATATCGGGCGTCCGATGCGGTCAGTTGGGTCGGTCCTTGTCACGCCCACGCTCTTATATTCTGCCGGGAATATCACTGAAGCACCTTCTTTTTCCTGTGCTCCACAAGTCCGCCATCCACCAGAATCTGGCGCAGAAAATCAGGAAGTTTTGTCCCATTCCAGGTCGTATCCTTGTTTTTCACGATCCCGTTCTCGAGGTCGATTTCGATAATATCACCTGCTTTGCAATCTACTTTTGCTTCGATTATCGGAAGTCCTACATTAATAGCGTTCCTGAAAAATATCCTTGCAAAGGATTCTGCAACTATGCATGCGATACCAGCATGTTTTAAAGCAAGAGGCGCCTGCTCTCTGGATGAGCCACATCCAAAGTTCCTGCCTGCAATGATTATATCGCCCGCTTTTACGTTCTTTGAGAACTGAGGGTCGATTCCTTCCATGACGTGGGCTGCAAATACGCTCAGATCAGTGGTACGCAGGTATTTGCCTGGGATAATGACATCTGTATCTATGTTGTCACCGAATTTCCATACTCTTCCCGATATTATTTTGATATTTTTGTTCATTCCTTAGATTATTGCTCACTGCAAGCATAATCATTTTGGTGAGCAAAAAGAAAGGATAAAATACGAAGACAACAACTAAGGCTGTGCACCCAGGGGCCGTAGGGTAGCCTGGACCATCCTTCATGCTTGGGGTGCATGAGACCTGAGTTCAAATCTCAGCGGCCCCATTTAGTGCCTATTATCTTTTTATCCTGAACTTCAGTATAACAGAGCTTTAAACCTAAACTCCGCAAAATGCTCCGCTCTTGCTCAGAGTATAAACAGGTGCAAATGAAATTGAACACTGATAACACGGATGGCACGGATTTACACAGATAGGAAGCAAATAATAGGAATCAAAGGCATAAATCCGTGAGAATTCGCCCGATCCGCGTCATCTGTGTTCCATTCTATAAATTTTTTCCTAACATATATCAGAAAGTATTAAGTCATCCCAATTAGTTGATACTATTGGGAGTTATGGCTGAACCTGCTGAAAAACATATCATCGGTGCAGAAGAGGCAAAGAAAGCATCTATAAGCGATTTGAACCTGATACTTTCATCGAGTGAACGCGGCATCTCTGCTCAGGAAGCAGAAAAACGGCTGGCACGATATGGATATAATGAACTATTCGAAAAGAAAATAAGTCCGATAGTCAGGTTCCTGCGCTATTTCTGGGGACCGATTCCCTGGATGATCGAAATCGCATTGATACTTTCAGCAATCATTGGTCACTGGGAGGATTTCTGGATAATTTTTGCATTGCTTGTGATCAACGCCGTGGTTGGGTTCTGGCAGGAACACAAGGCTGAGAACGCCATTGAATTATTAAAACAGAAGCTTGCGCTGAAAGCGCGGGTGCTGCGCGATGGCAAATGGATGCAAATCCCGGCACGTGAGCTTGTTCCTGGGGATGTAGTGCGCGTGCGCCTGGGTGACATAATCCCAGCAGACATCAAGCTCATGGATGGAGAATATCTACTTGTGGATGAATCTGCACTGACAGGTGAGTCCCTGCCTGTGGAAAAACATGTATCTGACGTGGGATACTCTGGTTCAATTATCAGGCAGGGAGAAATGAACGCACTTGTGACAACTACAGGGATGAACACATATTTTGGAAGGACTGCTAAGCTTGTTGAGGAAGCCAAGACCAGAAGCCATTTCCAGGAAGCTGTAATAAAGATAGGCGATTACCTTATCAGGCTTGACATCGTGCTTGTTTCAATAGTACTTGTTCTTGCGTATTTCCGCGGCGACCTTGCTGGCACGCGTATCTTAGAAGCCCTTCAGTTCGTACTTATCCTGACAATCGCATCGATACCTGTGGCACTGCCTGCTGTGCTATCAGTCACAATGGCTGTGGGAGCGATAGCCCTTGCTAAAAGAGAAGCCATAGTCAGCAGGCTTGTCTCAATAGAAGAACTGGCAGGTATGGATATCCTGTGCTCGGACAAGACAGGCACGATTACCAAAAATGAGTTGTCAGTTGCAGAAGTGAAACCCTTTGATGGGTTCAAGGATAACAATGTGCTCCTTATTGGTGCTCTTGCTTCAAGGGAGGAAGACCAGGACCCCATAGACAACTCGATCATATCAAAAGTCAAAATGCTCAAATTGCATGCTGATGCCTATAAAGTTGTGTCCTTCAAGCCATTTGATCCTGTTTCAAAGCGCACCGAAGCCACGATAGAAGGGGTAGATGGAGTCCAGTTCAAAGTATCCAAAGGGGCGCCGCAAGCTATTTTATCCATCGTGTCAAATAAGGACGCAGTCTCATCCGAAGTTGATGAACTTGTCCGTCAATTCGCAGCTAAAGGGCATCGTTCGCTTGGGGTTGCAGCAACTGATGCACAGGGGAACTGGAAATATATGGGACTTATTGCAATTTATGATGCTCCCAGGGAAGATTCAGCAGAGGTAATCAGGGCGGCTAAATCGCTTGGCGTTCGGGTGAAAATGATAACAGGCGACCACATCGCTATCGCTAAGCAGATTTCCTCACAGATAGACCTTGGCAATAATATCACCACGGCCTCAGCCTTTATAGACAAGCCTGAAAGCGAGGCGCAGATTATCGTTGAAAATGCTGATGGTTTTGCACAGGTTTTCCCGGAACATAAATATCGTATTGTTGGACTTCTCCAATCAAGAGGACATATAGTTGGGATGACAGGCGACGGCGTGAATGATGCGCCAGCCCTTAAAAAAGCTGATGTCGGCATTGCCGTTGCAGGAGCCACAGATGCAGCAAAATCCGCTGCTGATATAGTGCTTACAAGACCTGGACTTTCTGTAATAATCGATGCCATCAGGGAAAGCCACAAGATATTCCAGAGGATGAACAATTACGCAACATACCGCATAGCTGAGACCATACGTGTGCTGATATTCCTGACATTATCCATTATCCTTTTCAATTTCTATCCTATGACCGCTGTGATGATAGTTATTCTTTCTCTGCTCAACGACCTGCCAATAATGACTATTGCTTACGATAATACAAGGCTCCTTGAAAGACCTGCAAGCTGGGAGATGCGAAAAGTATTGACCATTGCAACAGTTATCGGGGCTGTTGGCGTTGTATTCAGTTTCTTTCTGTTCTATGTAACTCTGGAAGTGATGCATCTTGAAAAACCCGTTATACAGACCCTGATGTTCATGAAATTCGCAGTGGCAGGTCATCTTACTATTTATTTGACACGTTCTGGCAGGCAGCATTTCTGGTCCCGCCCTTTTCCTGCCGGCATCCTGTTCTGGACGACCGAAGCCACCCAGTTCGTGGGAGTGCTGATAGCAGTGTACGGCTTTTCCCTTATGGTGCCGCTCGGCTGGGGGCTCGCTCTGTTCGCAATTGGCTGGGCGCTGGCAGATTTTGTAGTGGCTGACTTTGTAAAAATCCATTTTTACGATACAATTAAGTAGCCGCAACATACTTAATGTATATCTTGAAGACTAAAAATATCTGAGGGTATATAAAATGGACGAGATACAGCTCACTGTCGCAAAAGCATATCCGAACGATTCTGGAAGAGGGATAGCACGCCTTGACCCGCGCACATTGATGATGCTGCAACTGACACCCGGAGATATCATAGAGATCGAAGGAAAAAGGCGCACATCTGCAAAGGTATGGCGTGCAGACCGTATAGACTGGGACCAGGATATCATACGTATCGACGGCTTTATAAGACAGAATGCAGGCGCTGGTATTGGCGACCACGTACGGATTAATAAAGCAGATGTCAAAGCAGCAGAAAGAGTAGTTCTTGCGCCGCCTGAAGGTACATCCATCCAGTTCGGGGGAGAAGCCGAAGATATGGTAAAGCGGCAGATTATGAAGCGCCCGATCACCAGAGGGGATATAATCCCTGTGATGAGCACGATGGCGCATCCTTTCCTTGGGCGCGTGGTAACAGGTCAGACCATCCCGCTGATCTCGATTGAGGCAGAGCCAGATGGTGTAGTCCTTATTACAGAAGCTACGCAGGTCAAACTCAGAGAGAAGCCTGTGGTTCTTGATGTCACAGGAACAGGGATAACATATGAAGATATAGGCGGTCTTGGCGATGAGATACAGCGCCTGCGCGAGATGATCGAGCTTCCGATGAAACATCCTGAAGTATTTGAGAAACTGGGAATCGAATCCCCAAAAGGTGTTCTGATGTATGGTCCGCCCGGAACAGGCAAAACCCTCATAGCAAAGGCAGTAGCAAATGAATCAGGGGCGAACTTTTTCTCAATAGCAGGGCCTGAGATCATGAGCAAGTATTATGGTGAGAGCGAGCAGAGGCTGCGTGAGATTTTCGAACAGGCGAACAAAGATGCGCCTTCAATCATATTCATAGATGAACTTGACTCAATCGCTCCAAAAAGGGAAGAAGTGACAGGCGAAGTTGAGCGCAGGGTGGTTGCACAGCTTCTCACAATGATGGACGGGCTTGAAGAGAGGGGACAGGTTGTGGTGATTGGCGCCACGAATCGTATCGATGCCATTGATCCAGCGCTTCGCCGCCCGGGTCGGTTTGACCGCGAGATAGAAATCGGCGTGCCTGATCGGCTTGAACGGATCGAAATCTTTCAAATACATACGCGCGGCATGCCGCTGTCAAATGATGTCAAACTTGAGGACATAGCCGACAGGACGCACGGGTTTGTAGGTGCTGATATATCTGCTCTTGCAAGAGAAGCCGCGATGAAAGCGCTTAGAAGATACCTTCCCCAGATAAAACTTGATGAAGCTGTTCCTCGCGAGGTGCTCAACAACATGCAGGTCACATCAGGAGATTTTGAAGCTGCACTAAAAGAAGTAGAGCCTTCTGCGATGAGGGAAGTGCTGGTTGAGCTTCCAAAGGTCGTATGGGACGATGTAGGCGGTCTTGATGAGGCAAAGCAGGAGATCATAGAAGCTGTGGAGTGGCCCCTTAAAAATCCAGAGAAGTTCGAAAAAATGGGCATCCGTCCTCCAAAGGGAATCCTTCTTTACGGACCGCCCGGCACAGGCAAGACACTTCTTGCCAAGGCTGCTGCGAACGAAAGTTCGGCAAATTTCATAAGTATAAGAGGTCCTCAACTTTTATCCAAATGGGTAGGAGAATCTGAAAAAGCCATCCGTGAAGTGTTCAGGAAAGCGCGCCAGGTAGCGCCATCCATACTCTTTCTTGATGAACTTGATGCCATAGCTCCTGTCAGGGGCATGGATTCAGGTTCAAAAGCCACTGAGCGCGTGGTCAATCAACTGCTTACCGAGCTTGACGGCATGGAGACGCTGAAAAACGTTGTGGTGATAGCAGCAACAAACAGACCTGAGATCATTGACCCCGCGCTTATCCGCTCTGGCAGGTTCGACAGGCTTGTTTTCGTAGGTCCTCCTGGAAGGACAGGAAGAATCGGGATATTCAGGATACATTTAAAAAATATCCCTGTTTCTGATGATGTGAATATAGAAGAGTTAGCTGACCTCACAGATAATTATGTGGGTTCGGATATAGAATCTCTGTGCAGGGAGGCTGCGATGCTTGCGCTTCGAGAAGATTTCGATACTGACAGGGTTGAAATGAGGCACTTGCGGGATTCGCTGAAAAAGGTCAGACCTGCGCTTGTGGAAGGAATGGTTGAGTATTATGAGAAGTTAAAGACACAGTTCAAAGGCGGGACAAAACAGGAGCAGAAATCTTATATAGGATACAGATAAAAGAAACAGGGATTTTTATGGCAAAGATACTTGCAAAAAATTTAGTTAATAAGAGGGTAATGCTTACGGATGGCTCAGAATTCGGGCTTGCAGCAAATGTGGTTATTGATACTCACAGTGGAGATTTGCTGTACCTTGTCGTGAAACCAAGCCCTGCTGTGGATATTTCAAAATATAGGACGCAGAATAGTTATATTATGGTTCCTTTCGAGGCTGTCAGGGCTGCAAAGGATTACGCAATCGTGGATAAAAAAATGATAGCAAGCAGCGAAATGTAATTATTTTTAGAAGGCACTGTTTTTGAGCTGTGAAACAAAGGTCACAATCGTTTGTTCAACTCAGGACAGAGCCAGCCAGAATATTAAAAACGCTCTTTTAACTCTTGAAAAATGGGAACCTATAGGTTCTGATCATCAGGTTTTCGAGTTCAAGGATTTCAGGATCGTAGAGATAAAAGAACCTCTTGTATATCAGGACGGCCTGGACAGACGATTAACTGAATGCGGTTTCCCGGCGGCTCTCATGATCTTTGCATCAAGGCACAGGAGCAAGGATGGGCGGTCTATCCTTACAGTTCATTCTACCGGGAATGTCAGTGAAGCAAAGCTGGGCGGCGCTGCAAAAAAACTTGCTACATCAGCACCCCACGCTGTGCGTTCTTTGCTCATGTCGCTTAAAACACTGGCAGAAAATGAGGCGTATGAGGTCACGCTTGAATGCACGCATCACGGACCAAGCGATATCGAGATACCATCCGTATTTATTGAGATCGGAAGTAATGAAGAGCAGTGGGTGGATGAGATTGCTGGAAGGATCGCTGCGAATGCCATATTGATGCTGAAAGAGAATAATTCACCTGTTGCTGTTGGCTTTGGGGGGACACACTATGCCCCACGGCAGACCGCTCTCATCTTTGAGACAGATATAGCTTTCGGGCATATATTCCCTTCACATGCGCTTGATGATGTTGATGAGGATATGGTGCGGGAGGCATTCGTAAGATCAAAAGCGGATTTTGCTTACATCGACAGGAAAGCGATGAAAGCGCCACAGCGTGAACGACTGGGGGAAATAATAGAGAGGGTGGGTTTTAAGGTACTGCGGGAAAGCGAGATAAGGGAAAAATACTATAGTATCCCGCATAACTTCACATAATACATTTATAAACCCAAATAGAACACGGACTACACGGATTTGGCGGATTTTCACGGATTTATGAATCCGTGTCTATCTGCGTCATCCGTGCAATCCGTGTTCTATCACAAGTTATTTACTTTGTTAATATCATAAGTTTATCGGAAGACTATAAATGATTTCAATCGGTGTCATTAAGCGAGGAAAATACGGCGAACGCCTTGTCCAGAACATCAAAAAAAATTCAGACTTTAAAGTCGCATCAATAGACATTCCTGAGTCGCTTACTGAGTTAATATAATCCCCAGAAGAACTTACAGCATCCCTTGACAGAAGTGTATTTTCAAGTGACCTTGTCATAGCATACACACTGCACCCTGACCTTACGCCAGAGATCATCCGACTTGCTGGCGAGGGTGGGGCAAGGGCTGTGATTATCGCAGGCGGCACAGTAAGAGCAGGTGGGCAGTCCGAACTTTTAAATTTGGCAAAAAAATATAATATACATGTCGAAGTACATGAGATATGCTGCGATATAGAAAAATGCGGGAATAAAGCTGTGGATGAATTTGCCTCGTGTTTTGGTAAGCCTGAGGTCAAAATTACCACACAAAATGGTCTGGTATCAAAAGTAGAGGTAATTCGAGGCGCACCCTGCGGAAGTACACTGCACATGGCAGGCAGCCTTATAGGAACAGATGTGAAGGATGCGCCAGCAAGAGCCGGGCTTCTTGTGCAGCAGTACCCGTGTCGTGCTCTTCGGGGTATAAGAGGCGGAATACATAAGGCTGCGAAGTTACATAAAGAAGCAGTAGAGATAGCTTTAAAGGAGAGCGGCAGGAATGAAAGAAGCGATATATGAACGGTCACTTAAGTTTCATGAGTCACACCATGGAAAAATAGCACTGAAAAGTAAAATCAGCATAAAGACAAAAGAAGATTTGAGCCTCGCTTATACACCAGGTGTTGCAGAGCCGTGTCTTCGGATCCATTCAAATAGTGCAGATGTCTACCGCTATACAGCAAAAGGCAACCTTGTGGCAGTGGTCAGCGACGGCACATCAGTGCTCGGACTTGGGGACATTGGCGCACTGGCTGCTATACCTGTAATGGAGGGCAAAGCGATGCTTTTCAAGGTCTTCGCAGGTGTGGATGCATTCCCTGTCTGTCTTGATACAAAGGACACCGATGAACTGATCAGCACAGTAAAGACCTTGGAACCTGTCTTCGGCGGCATCAATCTTGAAGATATAGGCGCTCCGCGCTGCTTTGAAATCGAGAGACGCTTGAAAACATTGCTTGATATTCCTGTATTCCATGACGACCAGCACGGCGCAGCAATAGTGGCGCTTGCTGGTCTGATCAACGCCCTGAAAGTCGCAGGTAAAAGGTTTGATGAGATAAAAGTGGTTATCAGCGGGGCAGGAGCGGCAGGCACTGCGACTGCAAAAATTCTTTTAAATGAAGGAGTAAGGCATATTCTTGTATGCGATTCAAAAGGCATAATTTATAAAGGCAGGGATGGGTTGAACTTTGCTAAAGAGGAGCTTGCAGAGCTCACGAACAGGAGCGATGAAACGGGAACGCTGGCTGATGCCATGAAAGGAGCGGATGTTTTTATCGGTTTATCTGTAGGCGGTTTAGTTTCAGAGGAGATGGTGCGCTCGATGGCGAGCGATTCGATCGTTTTCCCGCTTGCAAATCCAGAACCAGAGATCATGCCTGAGAAAGCAAGAAAAGCAGGTGCACGCATTGTCGGAACAGGGCGCTCGGATTGTCTTAACCAGATCAATAATTCTCTTGGTTTTCCAGGGATATTCAGGGGCGCACTCGATGTCAGAGCAAGGGACATCAATGAGGAGATGAAACTTGCTGCGGCAAATGCACTTGCGTCGCTTGTGTCCGAACCTTCAGAGGAACATATCATCCCGAGCATTTTTGATGAGAGGGTCGCTCCTTCGATAGCATCGGCTGTGGCTCAGGCTGCCATGGATACAGGAGCAGCAAGGATTAATATGGATGCAGAGGAAATCGCTGAACATACAAGGGAGCTTGTCAGGTCTCAATGATAACGAACGTTCTGATACTGCTGTGTACGATATTCAGTCTGTACGCATGGAACACGAACACAGTAAGTAACTTTGCCTTCAGCACATCTGCACTTTCTCACGGTGATGTTTATACTGTCTTAACAGGCATTTTCGTCCATGCAGGCATTGTTCATCTTGCAGGCAACATGCTTTTCCTGTATATTTTCGGCAATATCCTTGAGAATGATGTGGGTGAACGCCGCACAGGGCTGGTGTTCTTTACAGGCGGCATACTTTCTTTTATCCTGAGCATCCCTTTCTATCCAGATACACAGATGATAGGCGCATCAGCCGCTATCTTTGCTGTCATGGCTGCCGTGTTGCTCGTTCGAAAACCGGATTATTCCTTCCAATTCCTGTCCCCCATAGGGCCCTTAGTGATAGTGTTTTTCATTTTCAATATAATAGCGATCCGAAGCGGAGCTATGGGAGATGTGGCTTATGCAGCCCATATTATTGGATTCGTTATTGGGCTGTTCTTCGGGGCAAAATGGAACAGGGAGTGGATGAAAAGTCTACTCTACACTGTTTTGCTGCTGGCTGTGTATATTGTGTTGTATAATTATTTGAAAAGCGTGATTTAGTCCTAAATGCGTGAAGTAAATTTTTTTGCAAGTGGAAAAGTTACTATCAGAATGGTAAGGGAACTCGCATGAAAGAATTAACTGTTAAAAGAGGACTCGGTGCAATAAGTAAGCTTCTGACCCTCTGGATTTTCCTCGCAATGGCTGCTGGAATAATACTCGGGACTGCATATCCACAGATAGCCGTGATACTCGATTCTGTTCGCATAGAGCAGGTCTCACTTCCCATCGCCATCGGTCTTATCTGGATGATGTACCCGCCGCTTGCTGGGGTGAAATATGAGGAACTCTCAAAAATGAAGCATCAGGGAAAAGCCCTCAGTGCGTCCATTGTCCAGAACTGGGTGATCGGTCCTGTTCTCATGTTCGCTCTTGCATGGCTTTTTCTGCCTGACATGCCCGAATACCGCAATGGGTTTGATCATAATTGGGCTTGCACGCTACATTGCCATGGTGCTTGTCTGGAACCAGCCCGCAGGTGGGGATAATGACCTGTGCGCAGTGCTTGTTGCCATGAATTCTCTCTTCCAGGTAGCGTTTTATTCGGTTCTTGCTTATGCATTCATTACCATATTATCGTCATGGATAGGTGGAGCTTCGGCAGGAGCAGTTGTAGAAATATCGATTGAGCAGGTCGCCAAAGCAGTTTTCATCTATCTTGGAATTCCATTCATTGCGGGCATAATAACACGATCTGTTTTACTGAAAAGGAGAGGGAAGGAATGGTATGATGTCGTATTTATGCGAAAACTTGCATATTTCTTCATGATGTTTGCCCTGTCCTTTTTCATGTCTTACAAACTTGGATTCTCATATGATGGTAGCCCAAAATATAGAATGGCAATTGTTGGGAGCCCGAATAAAAAGGAAATGTGAGATTATGAAAACCATTCTTTTTGTCTGTGTGGAAAATTCTTTCAGAAGCCAGATAGCAGAGGCTTTTTTTAACAAGCTCGCTCCAAAAGGATTTAGAGCAATAAGTGCCGGTACTGTTCCTGCTGATGCGGTTAATTCAAAAGCAATGAGAGTAATGGAAGAAGTTGGCATTGATATAAGCGAGCAGAAGCCGAAATGTCTTACTCATGACCTCGTTAAGAAAGCTGATATAATAGTAACAATGGGCTGCGGAGCAGAAGCATGTCCATTCATAGAACGAGCAGTGGATTGGGGAATAGAAGATCCAAAAGACAAGCCAATGGACAGAATTAGAGAAGTCAGAGACGAGATAAAAGGTCGCGTAGAAAAACTACTCGAATCGATAAGTTCTCAAAATTCCAATTAGAGAGGAGGTATAAAATTTGTCATGGTTCAATGAAAAAACACCAGAGGTCGCAAAGGCATTTTCTGAGTTAAGAAATACAGTCTACAAAGAAGGTGCTCTTGACCAGCGCACAAAAGAACTCATATCTGTAGCAGCGTCTGTGCTTATGAGGTGCGAGCGTTGCACCGAGATACATGCAGAGCGTGCAAAAAAGTACGGCGCGACAGATGAAATGATAGCTGAGGTGGCTTTCGCAGGAGAACTGGGTATTGGCAAAACACAGAGGCTGCGATGGCTTGAGGAAGTGGCAGTTAAAAGCAGTATTTTCCATATTTTTTTGGGCGTTGAGCATGACAATACATTAAATACAAAGAGATTATTCGAAAGCGGGTTGAAACAGATAAATAATACGTTGGGTTTTATGGGAAGGCTTCGTGCTCCTCAGTATGTTAAAGAAATAAAAAAATCATTAAAACAGAAAAGAGAGCCTGTCGAACTTGGGATACTGGCATCAATGATGCTAAAAGAGAAAAAGCCGTCCTATATTTTGCTGGACAATATTGATTGTGGGGATAAGAATTTCATGGAATTCCTTTTCGCCCTTGTGAACAATTTGAAAACAGGGAGTCTGCTTTGCTTTACCTGCAGTAAAGAATTTTTTGAAAGCCTCCGCGAGGGAAAATCCATCCTTCATAGAGCGGATAAATAAACTTTATATACTCAATGGGCTTGAAGATAAGGAAGCTGAGCTTCTTGTTGCAAAGAGGCTCGCGGTATGCAGGTCTGTTCAGAATATGGACTTCCTTTTTCCCTTCACCAAGGAGTTCATATACAGCTTAAACTCGCAGGTCCGCGGTAATCCGAGAGCACTGCTTAAAGACATGGATGATGCCTTATGCAAGGCATGCACTGCTGGCATACCTATAATAGCAAAAAGTTTTGGATGAGTTTTATCATTTGATGAGAAACGTGAGGCTGACTGCATAGCTTATTGTCATCAATATAACTGAATGCCTTAATCCATACCTTGCCTTACCCTCTGTGAGCTGCCCGGCTATGATGCCGCTGGCGAAGCCATTAA
>JAWOKW010000132.1:0-7441 GCA_033854095.1 Candidatus Methanoperedens sp.
AGATTATGAAGGTTTACCCGAAACCAGCGAGTCAATGATCTACACTGCTATGTGTCACCTGATGATCAGGCGGCTATCACGCATTCAAGCTTCAAGCTAATGGAGGAATATTCAGACACGCTCTTAAACATAATCGTGTGCTGTCAAAAAGTAAGTGCACCCGATAAGTTGTTTCTTACAAGTACAACAAAAATTAATTGTTTTTTTAAATAACAAACAAATAGGTTGTTTTATAAATAGGAACGTCGTATAATAATCTCTAATGAAGCAGGAACTCTATGTGATACTTGGCGATGTTATAGCTTCCCGCAGAATTGATGATAGGGAGGCATTCCAGAGAACATTGGAAGAGGTATGTTTGAAGGTGAATAGGAACTTCGGAGAAGATATCTATGCAGACTTCAAGATCTTAAAAGGGATAGATGAGATTGAAGGAGTAATCCTGAATATAACGAATTTCTATAAGATACTGAACACGATGCTTGAGCATTTCTGCCCACATTCCATGAGATTCGTGCTTGTTCTTGGTTATATAGATACCGCCGTGGAGAGCCATGACGTATCGAGGATGGACGGACCTGCATTCCACAGAGCTTCAGATTTAATGAAAGACCTCAAGGGGTCAAGGTTGATGTTCAGAATGTCCATTGGGGATGAGATGATAGACAAAATAGTGGCAGGAGAGATAAATCTAATCTTTTTCCTGAAGAGGGGCTGGTCTCATAGACAGTGCAGTATTCTCTGGGAATATAGGAAGACAGGAACACAGAAAATGGTAGCGAAAGCTCTGGGTATAACCCAGCAGGCGGTATCAAAGGCTCTAAACCGCTCTATGTGGAAGGAGATTTCGAGCATCGAAGATGATTTAAATTATGTGCTTAAAAATTATCCACAGAGACTACTGACAAAGATAAAGAAGGATAAAGATTGAGCATAATCCAAGTCACGATTCTGGTAGCTGGATATATTTTTCTTGTAGGAACGAGTGGTAAAGTGCTGAATTACATTCTCACCAAGATCTCAGCCAAGCCGGTAAGCCAAACAGTGAATAAAGAGACACTCGATACAGGTTTTATCATAGGTAAATGTGAGAACTTTCTAATACTCACTTTTATGTTCCTAGAAGCGTATACTGCACTGGCGCTGGTATTCACGGCCAAAGCCATCATTCGCAGAGAGGATATGAGCAAGAACTCGTTGTTCTTTCTTGCAGGTACAATGATCAACGTCACTTATTCCATAATGATAGGGCTTGCTGTAAGACTGGAACAAAAATCGCTATGCCTTCCATTTATTTCATTTCCTCTTAGGGTAATGGAAGTAATGGAAAGAATGAAAACAGCATGCAGAATACCATATTTTTTATTAGGAAAAATTCAAGCGAATTCAGAGAATTATCGGACAGCGCGAGGTCAGTTATCTATGCTGATAAACAATATGATAAATAACCTGATAACAACACTGTTCTGATAAACCATATTCGATAAAAAACCTGATAACAAATAAACATTAATGATATTCAAATTTGGTCTTGGAAAACCATTACTACTATTAAAACGTAGTTCCTTACAAGGAGATCAGCAATGCAGAACATTCTCATATATTCTACCAGCAACTGTCCGAATTGCAGGGCACTGAAGCAGTTCCTTGAAAAGAAAAACGTTCAATATAAAGAGGTAGATATGGCTACGCCTGCTGCGCTGACCGAACTTCGGATGAACGGCGTGTTCGCCATGTCAGCACCTGTGCTGCAGGCAGGCAGTAAGTTCTACACATCCAGCGACCTGTTAGGTGAAGGTAGAATCGACCAGGAAAAGCTGGAAGCGCTCCTTAAAACCTGGGGTTATTAATTAAAAGGAGGAATACCAGATGGGTAAACATATCGAGTCTCAGACTATCCAGAAGACACTTGGAGGCTATTCGATCCCTTCCATACCCAAGGTCAGGACAACAGACGGGCATCTGATGGACTGGGACAGGAATACTATTATCAAACAGCTTTTAAAAGAAACAAAGCTCTGTGAGGAGTTCCATGGAAAGCGGGCAATCACAGAAGAGGAAGCTAAGGAGATAGCAAAGGAGACAGAGAAAAGAATCAAAGACATGGGAGTGAAATTCCTCTCTGGTCCACTTGTGCGTGAACTTGTCAATATTATACTTCTTGAACACGGGCATACTGAGTGGCGGAACATCTCAACAAGGGTAGGCACGCCTGTTTATGATGCACACCGCATCGATATGGGGACAGGATTTGAGGCAAAGGACAATGCCAACCTGCAGGAGAACGCTGAGACCTCGCACAAGAAGAAAGCTGATAAGATGAGCAAGGAGCAGTATCTTCTTATGATACCGCCAAAACTTGCGGATGCGCATCTCAATGGAGACATACATATCCATGACCTCGAATATTTTGGGACGCGCGCATTTTGTCAAGATTGGGACCTGCGGTACTTTTTTTATTATGGTCTTATGCCAGACGGCAGCGGCACAAAGGCAAGCGTGGCAGGGCCTGCGAAAAAATCTGAGGTAGCTATACTCCATGCAGTGAAAGCCCTTGGGAGCGCACAGACGAACTTTTCTGTAGCAGGTGATGAGGATATTTTAATCAAAGGTGGTTTTGATGATTTGGGCAGTGCAAATACGCACCTCATTAAAATCGGCGAGTTTGTTGACAGGCTGATGGCTGGTAAAAAAACATCCCCAATTCCGCAGATAAATGGTGAATTTCTGGATATCACTGACCTGGATGTAAAAGCGGCTGCTTTTAATCCTGATACGCTCAAGATCGAATATAAAGCAATCAATAGAATAATTCGTCACCCTGCACATGGCATGCTGCATAAGATCACTACACAATCAGGGAGAGTGGTTTCAGTGACTGGTGCGCACAGCGTCTTCATTCTTGATGATGGTGCTGTAAAGCCGGTTGAGGTATCCAGGCTCAAGAGCGGCGACTATATGGTTATACCCAAGAAACTGCCAGTAGAAGCCGTAGATGAGGACATAAATATTATTCAGTCGCTTATTAAATTGCCTGATGAATTAATATCAGATGTTTATGTAATCGGCGCATCTGAAAAAGTTGCTCAGGAATGTGAAATTAAATATGACTGGAAACGCAGAGATAGAGTTCCACTGCTGTTTATAAAGCATAACTGTATAAATATAGAGGCAAATTTTACATATCTTGGTATGAGCAGGTCGCCTCACACTATACCATCTATTATAAAAATATCTGCGCTGCCTGCTCTGTCACGGCTGCTCGGTTACTTTGCTGCTGAAGGGCATATTACTTTTGATGCTGATAAGAATGTATATTCAGTAGTTTTATCGTTCGGATCACATGAAACCGAGATTATAGATGATGCAAAATCATGCATCAGAGAAGTATTTGGAACGGATGTTTCAATAAGAAAACCGCATCCAAGCGAAGTCCAACTCTTAATAAATAATAAACTCATATCTATTCTCTTCAGGGATGTTTTCTGTACTGGCATGAACTCTAAGGATAAAAGAATACCTCCAGTTATATTTAATATTTCTGAGGAAAATAAACTTGAATTCCTTGCAGGATATTATTGCGATGCAAGCGTGCACAGAAGAGAGATCATTTACAAAACCGTGACAAAAAAACTGGCATCGGATCTGCTTTATCTGCTGCTTCAGATGGGGATTGTTGGAAAGCAGAAACGTGATGAAGGAAAAGAACACCCGATTGGTGATAGTATAATTAAGTCTTCTATATCTATGGATGATTTTGAGTACTCTTCGACCAACCTTACCACAACGAACTCGCCTGTAGCTGTGCCGCTCAATCATGCTGGAATAAAAAAGATAGTGGAATCTGTCAATCCGATCAGGAATATACCTGAGTTAGCAGCTATTCATAAAAACCGCATTAAATGGATTGAAAAAATTGCTGATAGCGACCTGGGGTTTGACATTGTTGAATCAATCCAGCTGGTCAAGCCTGCTACTGATTATGTATATGACCTGTCAATTGATGGATATGAAAATTTCATAGGCGGTCACGGCGCGGTAGTGCTTCATAATTCAGGCGGGCAGGGATTCTATAATTTCCTTACCTTTATTGCGCCTTATTTTGAAGGCATGAGCTATGATGAGATCGAGCAGCTCATGCAGATGTTCGTATATGAGATGACACAGATGATGGTGGCGCGCGGCGGGCAGCTTGTGTTCTCCTCAGTGCAGCTCTCGCCTGGCGTACCCAGGCTGTGGAAGGATAAGCCTGTTGTTTATAAAGGTGGTATTTATGACGGCGCAAATAAGCCGGTGCGCACATACGGAGAATTCGAACGCGAAGTGCGCCTTGCTTTTGAAGCGCTGATGAACGTGATGCTGAAAGGTGATTATTGGGGAAAGCCGTTCAACTTCCCGAAGCCAGAGATCAGCATCGAGCCTGATTTCATGGTAGAGGATGAGGAGTTTAACAGCAAGCATCCTGAGCTTTTGAGCTACGGTGAACTTTATACTAAAGCCTTTGAGCTTGCGGCGAAGTACGGCGCGCCGTACTTTGATAATCAACAGCCTGAGTACAGGGGGGCAGGCAAGGGAATCAGTTGCTACCAGTGCCTTGCAGGGGATGAGCTGATCCCTGTTGCCAAGAGTGATGGAAAGATACATGTTGCGAGTATTGAGAAGTTGTTCGAAGATGCTTCAAAGCATGGTATCAGCACAGACTCAAATGGTGTTGAATTTGCAGAATTTGATGGCAGCACTCCCAGCGTAAATTTTGAAACACTCATGTCATCGCTGAGAACATTCAAAGGTGTAATGCGTAAAAAATACAGTGGCAAAATGCTGAATATCATACTGAACTCAGGGCGAAGGATACGGGTCACACCAGACCATCCAGTCTTTGTGCTTGAGAACGGCACATTCGTAAAAAAGCAGGCAGGTGAGCTTGAAGTAGGGGAATACATGCCAGTGCTCAAGAACTCAAACTTCAATGCCCAGCCATTGAAGTCAATAAATATCAATAAGATGTTAATTGATGCTGGATATGCCAGTGATATAGTAGTACTTGATAGAGAAGTGAATATAAGGAACGCCAAGAAAAGGGGACTTCCAAAAGAGATAGCAATAACATCAGACATGATCCGATTCCTTGGGTACTATCTGGTAGAGGGATGCAGAGACCACTGTGGAAGGAGATATTCTGTCCGCCTATCTTTTGGCAATCATGAAACAGAGCTAATAGAGGATGCTGTGAGATGTATCAGAAGTATTGGATTTGAGCCGATAATTTCTATAGAGAAAACTGCAACAAATATCTGCATTAACAGCAAGTTGCTGTATCTTTTGATAGATGCACTTGGATGCGGTCACAACGCACATAGTAAATCTGTACCAGATGTTCTGTTTAATGCTGAAACTTCACTGGTAGGACATTACATCTCCTGCGCATTCGAAGGTGACGGAAATATTAATCATCAAGTGGTAGAACAGAGTGGATATGCCCACAATGCCCATAACATCAGGATGAGGCTGGTTTCAAGGAATGCGATACAGAAGTTGATTTTTCTGGCGCAAAGGGCTGGCATACAGATGAATTATATGGTGCGTAATGAAACTGTGAAGCACCCACATACCGGCAGTGCGGTTTCCAGCAGCAATATGGACAGGGGTGGAACGTTCACGAGGATTCCCATAAAGAAAACAGGTCTGAGATATTCAAACCTGAAGTATCCCTCTCAATACAGGTCAGGCGATTATGATTGTGTGAACCAGAAACTCATAGATACAGTGGAAGAGCACATTGAACGATTTATTAAAGGAGATATCCTGCCCCTTAAGATAAAGAGGATTGAGGAAGAAGATTACGAAGGCTATGTCTATGATCTTGTGGATGTATCCAATACACATAATTTCAGCAACGCGCTTGGTGTGGTAACAGGAAACTGCTGTGCTTACAATTTTTCCTCCTCCCACGACAAGGACAGTGACTTTGAGGACAAGCTCTATTTCAGGAACGGCAAGCATTTCTCAATGGGCGCCTGGCAGGTCGTATCGATCAACTGCCCGCGTGCTGCGTACATGGCTAATAAGAACGATGAGGCTCTCTTTTCTGAACTTAAGAAGATGATGGATATGTGCATTGAGCTTTTCAAGGTCAAGCGAAGGTGGATGGAAATCGTGATCCAGAACAACAGGATGCCTTTTGCAACACAGCGCCCCAAGGACCCTGTCACGATGCAGCACGGCGAGATAGCAGTGGATACAAAAGGACTTGTCTATACCATAGGCGTGGTCGGGATTAACGAGATGGTGCAGCACCACACAGGCAAACAGGTACACGAGAGCGAGGATGCGCGGAGGCTTGCGATACGGGCGATGTTCGAGATGAAGTTCTATGCCAAGGAGCTTTCCCAGAAGCACGGCATGGAGATAGCGCTTGCAAGAACTCCAGCCGAGACCACGGCGCAGCGCTTTGCTGTCTCTGACCTGCTGCACAAGGAATACAGGCAGTGCGCAGAGCCAATAATAAAAGGCAACGTACCAGAGGCGTTAGCGCACATCCATGAGACGCGCGACCTCCCTGTATATTACACCAACGGCACGCACATCCCGCCCAACGCCGACGTTTCTCTTCCACAGCGCATCAAGCTTGAAGAGGTCTTTTTCCCTATAGTAGATGGAGGCAACATCATGCATATCTGGCTTGGCGAGGCTGCGCCTGACCCGCAGGGTTTGAAGGAGTTAGCTATGAAGATAGCAAAAGAGACGCAGGTCGGGTATTTTGCTTTCACGAAGGACATGACTGTGTGCATGGATGATTTCCATGTGGCTTCAGGGCTGCTGGATGCGTGCCCCAACTGTGCGAGTGAGAATGTGGAGCATCTATCTCGTGTTACAGGGTATATACAGGCTGTTTCGGGGTGGAATGAGGGGAAGAAACAAGAACTTAGAGATAGGAAGAGATATGGGGTGGGAGGGGGGTGATGGTGTGAGGAGCCATAATGTTTGCGATGAGATAATCAACGAGCGCCCCGGTAGAAAATACATAATTGGTACACTTGCAGCTAAGAAAGAAAAAGAACTTCCTTTAAGAGACGAAGAGGAAGGTAGGGCCTCTATTCGTGCTCAAAGGTTAAAAGTTTCGTTCCTGAGATTGTCGGATAAACATGTAATTTCTTCCATTCTTCACCATTTTTCTCTTCTATGTTCTCATTCAGTATCTGATTCAATTGCTCAATTTTTTGTTTGACAGATAGTGATTCCAGTTTCTCAACTTTATTCCTTATGATTCTTGCTTCTTCTACTACCTCAACCAGTTTCTTTTTCTTCTCTTCGGGTTTCAGTGTATGGATTTTTTCTTTTTTATCAGCGGTCTTTTTCCCTCCAAGTTCCTCGTAAAGTTTGGGATCGGCTTTTTCTATTTCTTCCATTATCGCTTTTATTCCCTGTCTTATCAATCCAA
>JAWOKW010000133.1:0-9256 GCA_033854095.1 Candidatus Methanoperedens sp.
TCCTTTGCCTTATCCTGCCCTTTTGCTTCACCGACAAGCATCACTGCAAGTCCTCCGCCTTTCATTATAGCCCTGACGTCTGCATAGTCAAGGTTGATCAATGATGGCTGTGTTATAGTTTCAGATATTCCCTTCACAGTCTCTGATATTAATTGGTCCATTACAGAGAAAGCCTGGTCGATCGGAAGGTTCGGCACATAGTCAAGCAGGCGGTTGTTATCAAGCACAATAACCGTGTCTGCTGTATTCCGCAGGTCATCAAGCCCTTCTTCTGCTTTGACCATTCGTGCTCTCTCAACCCTGAACGGGCTTGTCACCATTCCGATTACGATTGCACCCTGGTCCTTGGCGATCTGTGCGACTACTGGTGCGACACCAGTTCCTGTTCCGCCTCCCATACCTGCTGTAACAAATACAAGGTTTGCGTTCTTGAGAACTTCTTCAAGCGTCCCCCTTGCAAGTTCAGCAGCTCTTTTTCCTATCTCAGGGAAGCCGCCTGCTCCAAGTCCTCTTGTTATTGATTTACCTATAAGGATCTTCTTATCTGCCTGTGTGATATCAAGGTGAATTTTATCAGTGTTTATGGCAATTGTTTCTGCACCTGCAACTCCGATGTTGTAAAGACGGTTTACGGTGTTATTGCCTCCTCCTCCGCATCCGACCACTACAATCTTTGGTGTCCCGAAATCTTCAATATCATCAGCTGCGCCTGTAGCAGCTCTCTTCAACTGCTGTTCCTTTTCTGCCATTTTTAAGGCATCTTGTACAAATGATTCCATATTCATCCCCTCTATACATTTCATTGCTATTCTTTCAAGCGCAGGAAACTATCTGCAAATTTAGTCTGGTCTTGCGCTTTCTCAAACAATTTCATCCTGCCAACCAGTTTCTCACTTCTCTGATCGATCAAATCTCTTATAGCCGTCCTGATTGCTTCGCTTGCAGACGGAAATTCACCGACTTCTACTAACATATCGATCATTTTTAATTGCTGTTCCGGGAGCCTAAGTGTTACTCTTTGCATTATCTGGTATCTCCCTGTGGTAGGGGCAGCATACCCATGTGCGCCATCCATACGACGCAGGTATGCCTTCCGTCCGACATACGTCAGACAAATATATAACACTGTCGATTTAATAAATATTCTTATAAATATATCCTGTCAGTGGGCATAGTAATCAAGTATATATACGACAATGTATAAACGAATAAAATGAGGCGAAATTATGGTCGTAATAGAGGGATACGAACTCCCGGATGAACTTTATTATACTAAAGATCACACATGGGCGAAGATTGAAGATAATGGAAGCGTGACAGTCGGCATGGATGCCTTTGGCGCAAAGGCGGCAGGCAATATAGAGTTTATAGATCTTCCCATGGAAGATGATGAATTTGAAGGTGGGGAAGCTTTTGGTTCGCTTGAATCTGCAAAATGGGTCGGAGGCTTGCTCATGCCTGTCAGCGGAACAGTGATCGAGGTCAATGAAAACATTGAAGATGAATTGAGCCTTATAGCAGAAGACCCTTACAGCGAGGGATGGTTGATAAAAGTCAAGCCATCGCATCTGAAAGAAGATCTCAAGAATCTTATTCATGGCACTGACATAGGACCATGGCTCAAGAAAGAGATCGAAACCAGAAAGAAAAAATGATCACCAGTTCTCATATTCTTCTTTAAATTCATAATCAACAACCTCAAGCCTGACCACCTCTCCTTTATTATTGTAGCATGTCCAGCTTGACATATCATAGGGTGCGCCCACAATGATATGGTAGTTGCCTTTCCGCCAGAATAACTCTAAATCCGCTCTCGAAGGAGTGCGGTTTGTTGTGGGATGGCTGTGCACCGTACCGACAGTATGTATATTTGGAAGCATGAATAACTGCATTACAGCGCTCTCATCGCTTGACTCTGTGCCAGGAACGAGCACCACATCCGTTATAACATCGCCAGTAGCCTGAAGCATGGCGGCGAACTCATTTGGAGACGATGATTTAGAAACCTCAAGTATGAATGATAATGTGTCTTTTGCAAGCTTCATATCAGAATTTTTTATCCTCTTTTACTGCTTTCAGGAGTTCGAGCACAGAATATCCTGCTCTTGTGATTCCCATGCTCCTGTTATCTGTATCTGTCCCTACAAGATAAAGATTCAGAATCGGTGAGCGCGGTCCTGCAAAAAATCCATTGACAGTAACAGCGGCTTTTTCAGGTATAGTTATCTGATAATGCACCATTTCAACGCTATTCTCGATACCCGGGACAGACCTGAAGATTAAATCAAGCGCTTTCTTCTTTTCTCTCTCAATGTTCTTTTTGTCATAGATAATGAATGTGAATCCGATCAACTGCTTGCCTTTTGGCGCAATATTCGAATCGTAATTGCTTATCGGCATCGCCCAGTATGCACCTTTCTTGAACCATACCTCAGAGCCTGTATAATCAAATTCCTTCAATTTTTGGCGCAAGCCAAGCCAGACAGTAAGGCTCGTGGTCTGGTCGATATGGGAAAGATTCTCTACATAATCAGGCGGAAGCTGAACAAGGGAAGAAAGACTTTTTACAAAACCCGAATACACAACAGTATCAGCAGTGAAAGAATCACTATCTGTAGCAACACCTTCTGCCTTTTCACCCTCTGTCAGTATTTCTGTTACCCTTGAACTTGTTTTAATATGCACAGTTTCAGGCATCGAATACAAAACTGCGTTTAAAAGAGATTTCAGACCACCGCGCGGATATGCCTGCGAATAGGCTATTTTATTGGTTGCAAGCCTGCTTAAAGCAGAAAAATGATTTTTCAACTGGTATTTTGAAAACCTGTCTGCTATCAGGGAAGAATATGAGGTATTTTCTAACAGAGATTCATCAAAGATATCCTCTGAAACGCTGTCCCTCACAAAGCTGCTTCCGTACAGCACCCGGTTCACTGAGGTCTCTTTCATGGATTTTCCAGATAGTGAATATGCTATAGCATCAAGAAAATCATAGGAGTCTCTGGACAGCCCTTTTGGCAGGTAGTTATAAACAGGTTGTTCGCCTTCCAGCATTCCGAATGTGAGCTGCGTCAGAGCTTTTGTCAATGCCTGTGAAAGCAGGAGTCTATCTTTTCTTGGCAGGACATCAAAAGTGACAAACTCTTTAATATTAGAAGGCAGCCTCGTAAGACCTTTCTCTGTACGTACATAATATAGTCCAAAGTCTAAGAACACAGGTAGATACGTGAAGTACTCATCCATCAAACGCCGAAGTGGGCCCTCGCGCAGATGAGTTATAGCATGCACACCTGTATCTACCTGAAAGCCTTCTACATTGTAGCTGTTGCAATTCCCTCCTAACACGCTATCTTTTTCAAGTACAAGGACTTTTTTTCCATGTCTTGAAAGCGTCAGGGCAGATAGAAGACCGCTGATACCTCCTCCTATAACGATTACATCATAATCAGACATAATATCCTACATTGTTCTGTTGTTATGAAAAATCTTGCTATGGATTCTGCAAAGCCTTCTGAATATTTTACGTATGAACTGAACAAAAATAATGTATGCAGGAGCAATCTGTCCTGTGCTACGTGTTCTGCCCTCCCTGATAGCTCTGAGCACAGATTCCTCGTCATTGCATGCGTCTATCTCTGTGTAGCCAAGCCCTATGGCTGCAAGCATGTGCGAATCACTCCCTCCAACTTCGGGTTTTCCAAGAGCCTGTGCCATTTCTTTTGCTCTTTTGTTTTCCCCAAATATACACCTTGAATTGAACGTCTCGACAGCGTCCACATCAGACCTCATACCAATGCTCCCTTTCTTAAAAGGATGCGCAGTTACTACTATGCCGCCTTTCTGATGTGCAATCCTGATGGTCTCTTCTGGAGAAAGCTCAGGCTGGATGTTTTCTGTTATCCCAAGTACTATAAGATGACCTGCGCTGGTTGAAACTTCCATTCCAGCAAGTACGATCAGAGGAAGTTTCAATTCCTCAGCGCGCCTTTTGCCATGAAGGCTTCCTTCCACTGTATTGTGATCGCAGATTGCGATCCCATCAAGTCCTTTCTTCACTGCCTGCTTCAGGATGTCATCGACTGAAAGAGAGCTGTCTGATGAATAGTTTGAATGGATGTGCAGGTCAAAACGCATATGCTGAGATTTCTCAAGATATAGAAAAGGTTTACTTCCTCAGCAGCCAGCACCACGGCGGTACGAAGCTTATCGTCTTACCTTCGATCTCCTCATCCCAAAATAATCATCTGTTACAGTGCTTTTGTAAGTTTCAGTTGAGCTTAATCCCTGTGACGCTTGAAATATTGTTCTCCTGCATCGCCACCCCGATTGTCCGCTTCGCAGCCTCGATCATGGGTTTACGCAGCGATACAACGATGAATTGTGCATTTGCAGCAGACTTCTGGATGCGCTTTGCCACACGCTCTGCGTTTACCCCGTCAAGGAACATATCTATTTCGTCGAATGCATAGAACGGCGCGGGTCTGTACTGCTGGATGGCAAAGAGAAGCGATAGCGCCGTGAGGCTTTTCTCTCCTCCAGACATCGCCTCAAGCCGCTGCAGGGTCTTCTCAGAGGGCTGAGCCTTTATCGTCATCCCGCCTGAGAACGGGTCATCAGGTTTTTCAAGGAAAAGCCCGCCGCTGCCATCTGAAAGTTCTGCGAACACCTGCTTGAAATGCTCGTTCACGCCGTTGAAGCTGTTCATAAATGCCTCTTTTTTCATATCCTCGCATTTCTTTATCCTGTGCAGTATCTCCTCCCTTTCACGAAACAGGGTATCACGGCGCGATTTTAAATCCTTTTGCCTGCTCTCCACTTCCATGTATTCATCGATAGCCCTCATGTTCACAGGTTCAAGTTTCTCCATCGCCCGTGTAAGCGCTGCTATGCGCGAAGCTATCGATTCTGATGATGGCACCTCCTCGTCGCGGTTTAAACCGCGGTCAGCGATTTCATTATCAAGCCTGATTATCTGCTCGCTCAATGCGTCCTTTGTTGAGTTAAGAGCAAGCAAATTCCGCTCTATTTCATTTACCAGCCTCTGGACATCATCAAGTTTTTCTTTGAGCAAAGAGTATTCTTTTTGAACTTGCACACGCTTATTTTGAAGTTCAAGCAGTTCGCTGCCAAGTTCTTTTTCCCGTGCGTTTTTCATGTTCAGAAGAGATTCAAGTGAACCCTTCCTTTCACTCTGAGCCTTTATCCTTTCTCTGAACTCATCTTTCTTTTTATCAAGCAGAGAAAGCCACTCTTTTGTTTCATCTATTTTTGCCTGCGCATATTTCCGATCAAGTGTTATTGCATTTATCCCTGCCTCGATATCACGGCTCCTTGCTTCAAGTCTGTGGAGCTCTTCCTCTATCTGCGAAACTTTGTTTGTAATTTCTGGGACTTCAGACCCTTTCAAAAGCTCCTCGATGTTACTCAGTTCCTCTAAGAGAGCATTGATTGCTTCATCCTTTGAACGTTTTTGCTCTTCAAGGCTGTCCATATTCTTTTTTATCTCAATGCGAGCCTCTTCTATTTCTTTGATCTGTTTTTTCCTTACTTCTATTACTTCCACAAGCCTTGTGCCCCTGCTCTTGATTTCAGCGGTCTGCATTTGCAGCTTTGCTATCTCACTATCAAAGTTCCTGAACTCAGTTTTGATATTTTCGATATGTTCCTCGATTTTCTCTAATTTTGCGACAGCAGATTTACGCCTTCCTTCATACTCTGTTATCTGCTCAGCGATTTTTTTAAGGTTCTCCTCTTCCCCACTTGCGAATGAGAGTTTTGATTTCATCGTACCGCCTGTCATCGCTCCGCCCTTCTCGATCAGTTCACCTTCAAGCGTGACCAGTCGCTTCCCTCCCATAAACCGCCTTGCTGTTGTAAGGTTGTCTGAGACAAGCGTATCCCTGAACACATACCAGAATGCATGGTCAAACTTTCTGTCATAATTGACAAGATTAATAGCATAATCAATGATGCCTTCCTTTTCTATCTTAAAAAGAGAAGGCATTGGCTCCATTTTATTAAGAGGCAAGAACGTCACACGCCCAAGGCGCCGTTCTTTAAGATAGGCAATCGCCCTGGCAGCATCCTCATCGTTATCCACCACAATGGACTGCATCCGCGCACCTGCGGCTATTTCAAGTGCAACAGAATATTTTGGATCGACTTTCCCAAGTTCTGCTATGGTTCCATAGATGCCGGGAAGTTCTCTTGTTTTTCTTGCACGAAGTATGGATTCGACAGGCTCGCTGTAGCTGAGTTCTGAAGCCATTTTGATGCGTGCTTCTGACCGTGCATATTCCTGCTGGTATGCGTGCAGCGTATTCTCAAGCTCTGCTACTACATTTTTTATCTGCACTCTATTTTTCTCAAGGTCAAATGAATCCTTCTGAAGCTCCTGCTTTTTGATGTTGATTTCTTCTATTCTCGCATTGACATTGCTGGCATCAAAATCAGCAGATTCGATTTTTGATAAAGAATCCTGGATTTCAAGTTCCATGTCACGAGACTCAGAAGACTTTCGGCGTATCGCATCAAGCAGGCGATCTTGTTCGCGCATAAGTTCATTCTTTTCGTTTTTCAATGCTTCAAGCACATCTTTTGTCTTAGCGAGTTCATCCCGCGTTTTTGCAAACGTTGCGTCCACTTCAGCAATCCTGCTCCTTAACACCAATATTTGGGTATTTTTATCACTGATTTCACTGGCAAGGGTTTCTTTTCTCAGGTCCTCTTCGCTTAATTTTTCACCGAGTTTTGCTACTTTGCTGTTAGCAGCGTCGATCTCAAGGAAAGCCTTTCTTCTCTGTGACTCGATATCATTGATCTCATTCTCTGCAAGCTCTATTGTGCTTGCACACCGGGATATTTCACCCTTGATAGATTCAATTTCCTTTTTAAGTGCTATCTGTTCATCCTCGCCTTTCTGGATTATCAATGAATTTAGCTCTGAGAGTTTATTCTCAAGCCCACTGAGTTCGTATTTGCGCTCATTCACCTGTTTTGCAAGCTCTTCTTTTCTTTGTTCTTTATCCTGCAATTCCTGTGCGAGCTTATCCTGTTCCCTCCTTGCATCCTTGAGCTTTGCAAGCAGAACATATCCTTCATATTTTCGCTTTTCATCCCGCAGCGACTGATATTTCAGAGCCTGGTCGCGCTCATACTGTAGTTTGGTGAGCTGGTCAGCTACCTCTGCCAGGATGATGTCCACACGCTCAATACGCTCTCTTACGATCTCAAGTTCATTGAGAGCCTGCTCCTTTTTCTCATCGAACTCTGATACACCTGCTATCTCATCGATGATCTTTCGCCTCTCTGTGGCTGTCATCTCAATAATGCGTGTAACATCGCCCTGCATGACCACGTTGTAACCTTCAGGCGTTATCTTGGCGCGGGAGAGATGATTATGGATGTCTGCTAAGCTGACAGGCATATCATTAAAATAATAATAACTGTAATATCCAGATTCTGTTCGCCTCAATTTTCGCATGATTACGATTTCATCAGAATCAAACGGCATCTCCCGGTCTTTATTGTCGAAGCGTATGGTCACCTGAGCAAAATCCTTTCTTCCGCTGTCTGCATTGAATATGAGGTCTGTCAGTTTCTCAGCCCTCAAAACCCTTGAACTTGAAAGTCCGAGCGCAAAAAGAATACCGTCAATTATGTTGGATTTTCCACTCCCATTTGGACCTGATATCGTGGTGAAATCATCAAAAAAAGGGATTTTTGCTTTTTTACCGAAAGATTTGAAGTTTTGAAGTTCTATCTCTTTGATATACAATATCTACCTCTTCTTCAGCTCAAATATTTCAACTCCTTCTTTTATGCTTTCACTTCTTTTGATGTCTGGTTTTTTAAATGGCTTTTCTTCATGTTTGATTTCTGCCCTGACAGGCTTATCCTCAGCTTCTATGACTGCTTGCTGTTTTTTCTTTTCCTTGGGCACATAGTTCTCTGCAATTATATATTCGCCTTTTGGCTTTGGTTTTTCAAAAGGCTTTACTTCTTCTCTTGGCTTTGGCTCTTCTTTTATTATGACCGCCTTCCTGCCTTTAAGTTCCTGGATTATTGATTTCTGGTCAAGCAGCTCTTTCATGACGCCATCGTAAGCATTGTTGAGCTCTATGAGCCGATGCTCCAGCCGCTCCATACGGTTTTCAGCATCTCGCAAAGCTTCACTTCCCGATTCGCGAAACTTGATTTTATCAGCAAATCTTTTTTCCATTTCAGTGAGAATGGCTTCACGCAGCGACTCCTGCATCTTTTCGAACTCCTTATCCCTTACAGCTAATTTTTGCTCAAGCCTCTCGATTATAATATCCCTTTCTGTGCTCATCTATATCACTCTTAGCCAGTAGACACACCTTATTAAGCTATTATAGTTTCGGTAATACTATTATAGCCTTCCGCATAACAACTCTTTTATATCATAATAAACGATGATGTTATGTGATATGAACATGGTAGCAATGTCTGACGAAGTTATAAAAATGTTTGAGAACCCTGACTGCGATAAACAGAAAGTCCTGACATGGATATCGACTGTAACAGAAGAAGGAGAGCCGCATCTTGCGCCTGTTTGTTTTGTCAAGCCGATAGATAAGGATAAACTCCTTATAGGCGTCTCTTTCATATCCAAAACAGCATCAAACATCAAGAATGGGTCTCGTGTAGCGATTGGGAATGCCGTATATCCAAACGGCTACATGGTCAAAGGAAGTGGGGAGGTAATGAACTCAGGAAAATATTTCGAGGATTTCAAGGAACGCATCAATAAGAGATTTGGCGGGAAGATAAAGCCAAAAGCAGCGCTGCTTGTTAGCGTAGAAGAAGTATATCATATGAAGCCAGCTGAAGGCAGAAAGAGAATTGCGTGAGCTGCCGTCGGGTTGGCTGTGATGCGGTTCACGGCGTGAAAGAGAATATTCTATAAAATTATATTTTTTATATAGTCAGTTTTTGTGGAGAAAAGTATAACTGAAATCAGCAGTATTTAGATGCGATCTGGCTAATATGAGAAGTGACAATATCAAAAAAGGACTTGAACGCGCCCCACACAGATCTTTATTAAAAGCGGTCGGGCTGACAGATGAGGAAATGCATCTTCCATTCATAGGAGTGGTGAATTCATGGAATGAAATCGTGCCGGGTCACATACATCTCAACAGGCTTTCAGAAGCTGTAAAAGCAGGGATACGGACGGCTGGCGGTGTCCCGTTCGAATTCAATACCATTGGCATATGCGACGGCATAGCGATGG
>JAWOKW010000134.1:0-3900 GCA_033854095.1 Candidatus Methanoperedens sp.
AGTTGCTCTGTCCTTGATTAAAGTAAGAGTATCAGGGCTATCATGCCAGCCTTTAGCCAGTTCAGAAATAGCAGTTCTTCGGACATCAAAATCAGTATCATTAGCAGCCCTGTCCTTGATTAAAGCGAGAGTATCAGGGAGATCATGCCAGCCCTTAGCCAGTTCAGAAATAGCAGTACTTCGAACATAAGAATCAGTATCATTAGTTGCTCTGTCCTTGATTAAAGTAAGAGTATCAGGGCTATCATGCCAGCCTTTAGCCAGTTCAGAAATAGCAGTTCTTCGAACATAAGAATCAGTATCATTAGCAGCCCTGTCCTTTAAAAGATTATATTGATCCTTAAATTTTCCAAGAGCTGAAACTGCCAAACATCTTAAATCTGCACTGCTAAATAGCATTTTTTTAACAGGCTGGATTATATCATCTGAGCCCAGTCCAGCCACAAATTCTGCCCATGCACTGGATAAAACCAGATCAGTATATCCCCAAGGATAGGAATATCCATAATATGTTTTGGAAACCCAGTTAGCAACCATATTCCTGTAAGGGAAATTTTTACCAATCAGCTTCGTAGCAGGAACAATCTCATTAGCCAAAAACTCATTAATGTCGTATGTCCAGCGTACCATATCAAATAACTCAAAAATTCTTAACAGTAACTTTTTCGCAGTCTCATCGACAGCATTAATGCCCCTCACCTCACTGAGGCACTTTATTGCAAGAACAATGTTCCACGGTGGGCGATTTCCAAACCACTGTGGATGATATACATGCATCAAATGCTGGATAATATCTTTAGCAAGTTTTTCCTTTACTCCGCATATCAGCCTTAAAACCTCATGCCATGTCTGGTTTTCCCAGTATTTTCCATAGAAATCGTTCTTGAGGTCATCGATAGAAAGCTCATGATCATTGAACTTTTCAACTATGGCGCTGGCACAGAAATATTCCAGAAAAGTTCTGTGAATAAACCCATAGAAATCCGCCCCATACAGGCAGAGAATGAAATTCCGTTTTCTGAATTGTTCTATTATGGATTCAGAAATAACCTTTGCATCCGCAGGTTTCTCCTTGTATCGCTTTTCAATATATACCTGTATTTCTTCCTGAAGCGCTTTTCTGTGAATAAAATTGCCAGCAAGCCCCCTTGGGCTGGACTGCATTTTAAAGGCAATTTTCCTGAGCAGTTCCTTTTTATCCTCTTCGCCAATAAAATCCATATTCAATCTGTGATATTTTAAGTGTCTGTTAATATCCCAGTGCTCAACAAGTACCCCTGCTGCATGGTCATAAAGCTTCCACCGCTCTCTTGGAAGCTCCTGGTGTTTTCCTACAATAGCAAGTATTGTAAGCAAAAGAGGATTTCCAGCAAGCTGGCGAATCGAGGCTGACTCTTTGAGAGAGCGATTTATTCTTTTCCTCCTCTCCTTTATTTCATCCAGATGATCATACATTGCGATTGAATACCATTTGTCAAGAAAATCTTTAATCTGGATGTCTTCAAAATCTTGGAGAGTAAAGTGGATAAACCCCGCATCTCTTAGGATTTTTGGTTTATAACCCAGTATTCTGGATGTAACGATTATTTGAACTTTTGGATAATCTACTGGAAATCCAGCGATCATGTGATTGATACTTTCCCAATCTTCAGAATCAAATATCTCATCCAGACCATCAAAAATCAAAAGAGCTTTACCAGTATTTCTGAAATATTTATCAATGCTATCTCTTGATAAATGATACCCTTGTGTCTCACCAAGGTATTGAAAATAATCAAGGAAAGTTTTACATTTATTTTCTGAGCACAAGCCAATAAATTCTCTGAGTTCAATTAATAGTGGAAGATAGCCATTGAATCTCTTATTAAGCCTTTCATCTTTATTTATATTTAAAATGGACAGAAGAATATACCTTACCAGTGTGGATTTTCCCGAACCTGGATCACCAAGGATTACAAGATATTTGTTCTTAATATCAGTAACGACATCAATTACATGCGAGGGAATTTTTGAATAATATGACTCTCTTGCTCTTCTAACGTCTTCTAAAGTAAATCCTTCAGGAAGAGTTTCTTTTTCTACAGCCTTTTCTTCCTGGAGCTTTTTTAAAATTTCTTTTGGAAGCTCTACTGGAGGAGGATTTTCCCTGACATTTTGTTCCACAAACATATTACTCAACTGAATCTGTACGTAGTCCTCTTTTTTCGAGGGTGTCAAGGTGTCAAGATCAAGTGTCTTATATTTTCTTTCGATGGCTTCTCTGTAGCCTTTTATATCAAGTTCGGCACAAACATAACTGCCTTCTATTACTCCAGTACCACTAACAGGGTGAGATTTGATAATATTATCTGAAATAATTTTATCAATATCTTTGATTAAAGTTTCTCTAAATTCTTCATTATTTTTATATTCCTTGTATAATCCTTTAAGCTTGGCTTCTTTTCCTTCAAAATTCTTAAAAAACGCTCTAACAAGCTCTATCTGTTTTAAATCAACATCTATCGGAAGACTTTTTATGCCACGATATAACAGGATGTACGGCTTACTACTTTTCTGATTTGCTTGGTAGGCTGTGGTAAACTCATATTCTGTGCCTGACTGATATTCTTTGCCTTCTTTGTCGATGACTGGCGTACCTATCCGACTCCACAGGATGCAAATAAAAACATCGGCTTTATCTGCCTGCATCATATAGCGGTCAACTGTTTTCTGTGGGGTTTCACCGACTGCTGCTGGCACAGTTTTTTCATATGCTAAAGGCTTGATTGTATAGCTATTAGCAATATGAGGCATCGAATTTAACTGTTCAATGACCTCTAAAGAGATTTTGCGCTCTTCAATCACATCGCCTGGTGAAGATATGAATACATCGATCTTCTGTAAAGTTTTCTCACCCACAGCGAACCCTCCTGTGCTCTTGTTTGCCCTGTTTGAGTTATCGCAGCCTGGACAGATGGCATCAACAAAGGTTACATCACCACCAGCAGTTATTCCTGTGCCACAGTTGATTTTTTTCTTGCTCATTGACAACTGCTCCTTTTTTCAGATGGTTATTGTACTGCGTATGTATTTATATATTTAGCGAAAACATATTTTAATCTGGAGACCTTACAAACAATCTGTTCGTAACAGCATTTATAAAGTGGATCAAAGAGTAATAAATTTTGTTGCAAGATGTCCTGAACTGGGTGTAACCTCTCAAGGAGATACTCTTGAAGAAGCACAGGCTAACATCAAAGAAGCTATAGAGCTTTATATCGAAAGTTTTGGCTTAGAAGACCTGCCCCGTGAGACATCCAAACCTTTCTGGACTACGGTTGAAGTCGCTTATGCCTAAGCTGCCCGTTATTTCAGGCAAAGAACTTATCTCTGCGCTGAAATTTCGAATTTCTCAACACACCGATAACTATATTAAATAACAATCTTAATGATTAATCATGGGAGGCATCAAAAATGGATGATTATTATTGGCAAGACCAAAGAAGACATGATATGAGGATGGAACAACAGAGAATGGATGATTTATGGAAAACTCAAATGCTAGAGCAGCAGAGAAGGGATGATTTATGGAAAATGCAGATACGAGAGGATCAGATACAAGAGAATCAGAGAAGAGAATACGATAGGAACAATTCTCAAGCACAAACTCAGTGGAATTATGCTATTAATAAGATGACAAACGCTCCTAATTCATCCGTATCACCAGAATCCACTGCGAAATTGATCGTGTTGATGTGGGTCATATTTGGCGCTTTAGGTTTGCTAATGTTTATCCTCTACATAATCTTCGCTTAATTATAACGATAGCCCTGTATGTCAAAAATGGGGGAATATAAATTGAAAACAAAACTTATCTTAAAGCCTATTGTAGTAATTGCCATTGTGTTAGCATCAGTAACA
>JAWOKW010000135.1:0-6026 GCA_033854095.1 Candidatus Methanoperedens sp.
CTTTTGGTCTTAGTTACTTATATGTATTTATTGAATAAATAGTTATGTATTGACTTAATTAATAGTCTTAGTTACAATTAGAAGAAAAAGCGATTTCGAACACGGTTGGCATCATCAAAAATATAAAAAAGTATAGACCGATGGCTTTTTCTCTATATAGTGTCTAAGTCAGGTTAGAACGAACTTTTTACATTTATTCTCGTGCCAGGCGTAGAACCAACAAACAACCGTTCTGAGCGGGCTCTTCGAGCATTTGTGGTGCAGGAGAAGATATCAGTTTGTCACAGAACTGAAGAAGGTGCTACCAATAGAGCAGCTATTACACAGCGCCGAGCTCCTTCCGTACCATCTCTATCATCTTCTTCTTACCTTTATGCTCGGCGGCAAATTTCCTGATATACTCAACCCACTTCGCCTCATTCTTTTTCGCTGCATATATGTCCCTGATCGTTCTAAGAAGTAAAATGGCTTTATCATAATGAACATGTGAGCGAAAAATATCCTCATTTAGCCGTATCCTGCAAAGCAGAACACCTTCTTCAGGCTCCTTCTCTGCTACAGCCCTCGCTACTTCCACGACCAGTTCCACAGGCATTGCATTTATAAATTTCTTTGCCAGTGCGACTGCAAGTTCAGGTGCTTTTCCCACCAGATAGGGTATTAGCAGGATCGCAGTTCCCGAATCTCCCTTTTTTACAATATGGTCGCAAAGTTTCCGCAGAACCTCCATATCTGAGGTCTTTATCATTGCCTTAATAAGCTCTTTCATTGGCGAAGATGCATCAGACCATCCCAGCTCAAGCACAATCCTTGTAAGCTGGCTTGATTCCTCAATCATGCCTCTATCTTTTGCTGATTTTGAGACCTCAATTATAAGACGTGGATAAATTCGGGGTTCTGAGCGTATTATATTTATCGCTGCCCCCAATTCGCCATCATGCATAAGAGTCTGGATAATATTGTCTCTATTCTTCAGGTTTTTCAGCAGCGCGGATTTGAACTCCTCAAGTTTGCCGATGCCAGAGAAGATTTTCTTCATAGATTCATATTCTTCTTTATCAAATCGCTTTGATAACATCTCAAAAGCGAGATCAAGAGAGATCTTAAAATCTATGATATCGGGTTTCTCATGGATCAATCTCTCTGCAAGATCAAAGTACAGCTTATTTAAGCTGGAAAACAGCTCTTTGGGTAATGTCAGCCCTTTTTTAATAGCATCAAAGGCTTCTTCAAGCTTCCCATCCTCAGCCAAGACATTTGCAAGCCTGGCATAATCTTCCCTGTCAGCAAGTTCATATCGAGCAAGACGCAGCTTCTCCTCAGGCTTTCCCAGTTTTTCATACAGTTCGATCAGCAGTTCTATGGTGCCTTCCTTTTTGTATTTATAACTTGAGTCAGAAGCGAGCTTTCTTTTTTCCTCAAGCTTTTCCAGCATATACTTCTCTATGCGGCTGATATTTTCTTCGGTTAACACGCTGTAGAGCATTTCCTGCGTCTCAAGACCATAATCTTCCTTCTCGACAATATCCAGTATCTTTTCAAGAAGCTTATTCTTGTATGGGATATCATCTATCTGCTCCATGCATTCGTTGAAGCCTGTTATGCATTGATATACAAAATCTCCCATGCCGCCATCAGAATCGTCTGCACCTTCATCATACGCTGTCATTCCTCCTTTCACAAGAGTCATATATATCTCAGCAGCATTTTTATACGACCCTTTTTCTTTGAGCCTGTCAGCTATATTTTTTATATCTTCAAGGTTACCGATGGCATCATAGATATGGTAATAATCAAGCTCCCCATGTACTATCCATCCTATCTTTTCTGAGATGGCATCTATGTTTATCTCAGGCTTCTCCTCTATCTCTATAGAAAATTCAGTGATCAGAAAAGGATTGTGTTTTAGTATTTTTTCTATGATGCTGATTATTTCGCTCTTGTTTATCCTTTCAAGCGACAGCAGGAACTGATCAGCATCAATGAACGATGTAGGCTCATGCACCCACTTCAGCAAAAGCGCAACGCCATGCTTGCACATGAATCCTACAGGGCAGGTGCATTCTGTGCTTATTTCTGAATCATTGATAGAAGCTCTGACCTCATACGGTTTTGCTGCGCTTCCCAGCACCTGAGCATAAAGGATGTTCTCTATTTTTACAGCGCTCAGTACATTGCCGCCTTCATAATAACCAAGCCCCTTGAAAAAGGTTTTATCGCTAAATCGTTCTTTTATTGCATCTTCAGTCAGTTCTGCCATATTTCATATCTTGTTGCATAAAGTTGTCATTGATATATATTTTGAATATAAATGTATATATTCTTTACATCAAAATAGCTATGATGAGCAGGGTCGCCCCTGTGACAAGACGCATTTCAGACCTTCTCTCTTTCCTGAACTTCTCAACTTTTTCAGGGTTCAGCCCAAAGGTGATTGCTGCTCCGACTACGAGTACAGGCAACACAACACCAAGATTATATGCTGCAAGATATAATATTCCCTCACTTTTGCCGCTCCTTACCATATCAAGTATCACAAAATAAGTAGCCACTACACACGGTGCTTTTATCAGGGAAAAAAGCGCACCCATGAAGAACGATGCTGGAAGACTTACCTTTTTTGTCACGCTCTCAGTGAGGCGGATGAAAGCCTTTGGAGTATAGAAAGAGGATTCCGCGTTTTTCCTGAGGTGGTAGGCATCATATATGTGCCAGAGTCCGAGAAGACCTATCATAACCACAAGGAATATTCTGATTGTACCCTGCAGCGATGCAGACTGTTCAAACATACTCAGGATGCCTATCCCGACTATCAGATATGTTACAAAAATACCAGAGCTGAACATCAGTACTATCAGAAGCACGTTGCGTCTTCTGCCAGTAGCTGCAAGGGTGACTGATGCAATAAAAGCAAGTATCGCAAGGAGACATGGATTGAAACCTGCAAAAAAGCCTACAAGCAGAACAGATGGCACTGAGAGAACGATTGCTTTTTGCGCTGGAACACTGGAAGAGGGCGAAACAGGAGCTTTGTCTATAGCATCCCTTAAAAGCATCTCAAGCTTGGATGTATTTCCTTCATAATCTTCGTATGCAATCAATGTCTGTTTATTCACAACAACAGACGGCACGCCAGGAAGCTGGTATTTTTTTGCAAGCAGCAAGCCTTCGTCTGTAAGGATATTGTATTTTGAAAAATTCACTTTATCGTCATAGGATGTTGTGACGTTATCGATAACAGGCGAGGCTTTTGCACATTTCTGGCATGCAGGGTCGTAGAAGTATTCAACGCTCACCTTTGCCTGCGCATGGGAAACTAAAGAAAAAAGCAGTGCAAACAGCAGCAAAACAACTATTTTTCTCATGTTTCTCTCTCAAGTGTTATATTTGTATAGGCTAAAAAGGTCTTATCATCTATATGTACTGTAGCGTTGAGAGCATATATTCCAGGCGAAAGTGCGGAACATTCCTCGCATGACGGCGTCTTGAACACAAAATCAAATCCGTTGTGTCCTTTTTCGATATTGACGTCCCTTGCTTCACTTATCAGGTCTTTGTCAAAGGCATTCTTTATCCCTGACACCTGGACCTGCCCTTTGCCGCTGATTTGCGAATTAAAGTCTACATGTACTTTCAATGTCTCATTCGAACGATATACATCGCGCTCTGTGGATACAGACAGGGTTGAATTTACAAAATCGAGTTCCAGTTTGCCTGCCTGATATGTGCCGCATACTTCTACAAGAGTGCCGTTTTTATACTGCGTTCCAATCTGGATCCCCAGGATGCTGTTGTTCTCAAGAATTCCATTGACACAGATTTTTTTGCCTTCAAACGTGCCTGGATTTGACATCAATTGTGAAGGTGATATTTCTTTATATGTAGATGACTCAATGCAGCCGAGAACCGCAAAAAATAATAAAGCAAGGATTATTGTTATATATTTCATGATTATCCTTTTCTCTTCTTTGTTTTTCTATTTTTCGAAAAATTTCCTGAGGAATCTTTTAAACCCTTCATCCCTGATACCAAGTATTTCTTCATTCTTCATAACATTGTATTCTTTTTTAATACTCAAACCCACATGCTTGCCAAGGCTGCATTTCAGGAGCTCTGATTCAGCAAGTTTCTTTGCATCAGTGTATTTCCTTGGTATCTCGACCATATATCTTCCATTTTTTATATATATATTGGAAAATGTATCTGAGCAGTGGTACTTAGATTTGAAAGCAATAGCATGTTTTCCCGACCATACGTGCGGACCTGTATGCTTTTTGACCTGCGGGAGCGTAAGTGACTCAAGTTCAAACAATGCGATGGCTTTCTCATCAGCCCACATTCCGCTGTTATATACGCAAAAATCGTATCGTTCGAACAGTTCATGAACAGATTCTTCAAGCTTATAAAGCTGCGGGAACAATACATCCTCTACAACATCCGGGGCTGTAAATTCCATGGCTATCAGCGATGTCCCTCTTTTATTCATGACAGCCTTAAAACTGGCATCGTCCAGCGGTTCACAGACTGGCGCGCTGAAATATGAGATATCAGGTTTTTTAAGGAATTCACTGGCTTTATCTATAAAAATGCAGAAATTATCAATGGACAGCGCGGCAGCTACATTCCGCCTCGGGTCTGTGGGGTCGACAACAACAATCGGGTTATTATGAACAACGCTTCCGTGCTTTTCAATATCAATTATCATGCCAGGTTCCCAGTAGCATGCTGCTTTAAGGACTTGTATAAAGGAGCCGTAGTGAATTATAAGCAGTTCAGAAAGATAGCCAGAGAAACCATGCGTTTTCAGCTCTGAACCATAAACTCTGCTCCCTTTAAGGAACTGCTTTAATAGCAGCACTTCATCTTCAAGTCCTCTGATCCTGGATATGACGAAATTATTATGGAATGGTGTCCTGTCTACAGCAGATTTTAGTTCACATGCACTTTCTACACCGAACGCAGGAACAAGGTCAACTTCAAAACCGCAAATTTCAGCGTATATGTACGGATGCTCAGCATATCGCTCTTCAAAATGTCCTGATTCTTGCGCTACTTTCCGTGCGATATACAGTCCTTTTTCTTCAAGATAGTCACGCGTTGCATCAGGCTGGAACATTATGAAAATATCAAGGTCGTGCTCTCCTGAAAGCCATGTCCCGCGTGCGGATGAACCCACCAATTTAGCGCTGATATTGATGCCTTCTTCCTTACCTATGGCATCGATCTTATTAATTATGATATTCGAAAGCTCCTGAAGCCTGATTTTCTCTGCATCAGTGGGTTTAATCATCGAAAGGACAGAGGTGCGGATTTCATCAAAGTCATCCATAGTTTTATTCCTTGATTTTGAGTAAGTGACTTCCTCCCTGAAATAAATTTTGGGGCTTCCTGCTTCAACGAATACCTATCTGATTCTCAGAAAGGCTTGAATTCCCTCAAGTCCTGGGGCACTGCGGCGCAGAATTGCAGGATAGTGAGATGATTGAATAACCAAACACTTTCACACTGCTCTTACCACAGGGATTTATGATTGGATTTTAAAGTACCTGCTATGGATATCGCCAAAAATCGGGAGCTTCGCCATGACAGGCACACGGTCTCATTGCTGACAGACCATCTTGTAATAACCCCAAAGTATCGAGGTAAGATACTGACAGGGGAAGTTGCTTTTGTTACTGAAGCGATTATCAGGGGAACACGCGCTGAGATGAGCATCAAGATCATAGACATGGCTGTGAACGTGGATCATGTCCATATTTTTTTCCAGTATCCGCCGAAGTATTCCCTAAGTTATATAGCCAAGAAAATCAAGGGAAGGTCGAGCAGGCTTCTGAGACAGGAGTTCCCGCATCTCAGAGAATGGTGTGATGAACATCTATGGTCTGCTGGATGTTATCACGGCTCTGTTGGACAGGGATGGGACGTCGTGGAAAAGTACATTTCAACACAGAATTGCATTGGTGATGAGAGCACTTTAGAGACAAAAAACGCTATTAAGCCCCGTATCGTTAAGTACGGGGTATAGT
>JAWOKW010000136.1:0-7277 GCA_033854095.1 Candidatus Methanoperedens sp.
AGCCAAGTAACAAAGCGGTGTTTATTCAAGGTTCCGCAACTATCATAGAAAAGGGGAAAGAATATAAAGAAGTTTATGAAAAATTCTACAAGAAATTTTATTGGGTCAAAGCCGATCCCTGGGAGGAGGGCGAAGCACCACTGCTAAAAGTTAAAACCGAGAAAAAAGTTAGCTGGGGTTTCTAAATTATTTATAATTGATGCCACATCATTCGGGTTTCTGTGCCTTGTATAGGGAAAGCGTGCCGTTTACGGTCATATATCGGGCGGTCTCCTCCACATCAGCAAAACCTGCATCGCGGAACATTTCAGGCAGAAGACCTTTGATATTGTCTGAAGTCTCCTCAAAATGACGGGCAAACAGGGATATTAGGTACATGAACGCATTGTGTGGCTTCCCAAAGTCTGCAATGTGCATCTCTCCCCCCGGCCTGAGGATTCGAAATATTTCTTTAAGCGTACGGACTTTGTTTTCTCTGTTAAGATGATGAAATACCATACTGGAAACCACGCGGTCGAAGTATTCGTCTGGATATGGAAGTTCGGTGGCAGTACTGAGTTCAAAAGTAATATCAAATCCTTCCCTTTCAACTTTTAACCTTGCAAATGCAAGAATTTTCGGGTCAATATCAAGCCCGATCACTTCTGCTTCAGGCTGGGCCTTTTTGATCATTATTGTAAGTGTAGCTGTCCCACAGCCGAGATCAAGTATTCTGTATCCTTTCTTTATTTTCATCTGCTCCACCAGGCGGGGCTTTATGGTGGATTCACGCATAACTGGCGGCATTATTATATCATAGAGAGGGGTCAACCAGTCGAACCCCATGGCAGGGATGTATTTATTGTGATTTTTGGACATAGTTAATGCTATTGTCGGCTTAATGATTAAACGAGTGGGTCGTACCAAATCCTTCAGTCCTGAAAGAGAATATTAAGACACGCTCTTATACCTATATTTTTTCTCACGAAATCTTTTTTCACATTGAGAACAATACCGACACACAGAATCCATGAAATATCAACTCCGGGGATTAAAAGTCCTGAAATGGCTCTTAAGCAGGAAAAGAGAACGTTGGCCCAAATGGATCGACTCGAAACCAGGTTCAGCCCCTCTTGCGCGTGTGGATTATGAGTTAAGGGTAACTTTTGTTAATCACTCTACCTTTCTCATTCAGGTGGATGGAATAAATATTCTCACTGACCCCATGTGGTTAGATCGCGCGGGTCCCTTGAGTTTCATAGGAGCAAAACGCATCCGTGCTCCAGGACTTAATTTTGAGGAACTCCCCTTCGTTGATGTGGTGCTTGTAAGCCACAACCATTATGACCATATGGATATGCCCACCCTGAAAAAATTAGAGGAAAAATTTTCTCCTCTTGTTGTCGCAGGGTCGAGAAATAAAAAATTTTTGGAAAAGAACGGCTTAAGCAGGGTCGAAGAGCTTGACTGGTGGGAAAGCATCTCTCTCCCCAATAAAAGGAAGCTTTTTTTCGTTCCTGCGGAGCATTTTTCAGGTCGCAGCCCCTGGAACATAAACAAAAGCCTCTGGGGAGGATTCGTGATTGAAAGCTCCCTAAGGCATATTTATTTTGCCGGTGATACTGGTTTTGGAAAATTTTTTGAACAAATCCACGAGAGATTTCCTGATATCAGGCTGGCACTGCTTCCTATTGGTGCTTATGAACCCCGATGGTTCATGGGTTCTATTCATTTGAATCCCGAAGATGCCGTACAGGCCCATAAAATCCTGAGGCCTAAACTGAGCATTGAAATTCATTTGGGGACATTCCAATTAAGTGATGAAGGTCTCAATGCTCCATCCCAGCAATTGAAGACTGCTCTTAAGGAACATGGAATGGAGCCAGAGGAGTTCATTATCCTTGATATTGGTGAAACTACGATTATGAGTTGAGTTTGCTTTGTTTTTAATTCGCCTACTGCAGGCTTAAATATCATTGAAATCCAATTGTTCATAATGCCATCAAAAAGAATAATGAATGTAATGTTCGATACGTCGTTTCTATTGAAGGACTCACTGGATATCGATGAAATTATCAAGATACTGAGGAAGGACGGGATTTCATGTTATATTTCTTCTACAGTTCAGACTGAACTCAATAATCTATATTATTTTGGCCAGATTTCCAGCCAGCAGTTTGAGAGGGCTAAGAAGCGATGCAGGAAGGCAAAAGCAGGAAATATCGAGGGTATCCGCAATTATCTTGAGGAAAGCATTACCAAAGAATGCACTATCTCTATGAATATGGAGCACGGAGTGGGAGCCAAAGATGTGCGCAATGACTGCAGCATTCTTACTTCAAGCCTCAATAATCACATAGATCTGATCTTGTCAGAGGATTTCCATTTTACATCAAGGTATTCTGAAAATGTGGTAAATACGGTATGTGAAAGAACATGCGATCGGTTTCACCGGCTGTGTGAATGTGATATTCTTGCTTTGAACAAGGATACCTTCCTTGCTGCCTATAATGGGAATATGGTGGATCTCGAGGTTGTAGAAAAGATGAAATACGATATCAGGAAAGATAATAAAAGGATGGGCTAACTGCTTTGAAAAGGTGAGCTCTTGCGTTAAATATATTAATCTCTGATGCCATCTCCCCATGTCATATTACCTTTAAGCAAATGCCTATGCAAGATTTTCGTTCTTGCTGGGTGTTATGTAGAGCTAAAAGCAAGAGATATTCAGCTTGTCAAAAGGTAGTTTGCCTTAACGAGGAGAATCCATCAAATGTCATCGGGCCTTGAAATGGCTACAGAGAAGGTGTTCAAAATAGGCCTATTCATGTCCACCCTGAGTATACTTGGAGCTCCCACCCTTAACATGATGATGGCTACATTCATGATGGGGCAGGCCACTACATTTCAAGATGCTATCGTGAACGAGGCTGAACTGGTGTATGCGGGAAAGCTGAAGTCTATAAACCAGAATCTTGTCCTGCCGAAAAATACTTCAGTAAATCTCTTTGGTAATGATGGCGGCGCCGAGAGTATCACCATAAATGTGACGACCCCTCTTGGTAGTTCCGGAGAAACCAAGAAAAGCTTTCCTACAAGAATTTACAGGGATGGAGGGGATGTTCCGTCCATATCTGAATCCGAAACGCAGTGTTTCACTATGGAAACCTGGCGCGACAAGGCTTATGCGTTTATTAAAATAAAGTTCACCAAAAGAACATGCTAAACTAACAGAGGTAAGAAAATGGGCGATGCAATTACATTCAGCACAAGCCAGGTCGGGGTCATCGGTCTGATGATGATCGGAATTAGTTTCTCGGGGATAGTGGCCACGGAGATCATCAGCTCAAACAGTTTTCAAAGCCTTGCTGGCCAGTTCAGCGCAGCTCGGCTTGGCATAGAGATGACAGGCACCAGCAAACAGCCTGCCAGCATGTTTTTTATCGCAGGGCTTTTCAACGATAAAGAATATACCCTGGAAAGCGATGGCGGGCATCTTCTTACATTGAATATTGTGGATAAAGACGATAATGTATATGATACGAGTTCTATGGCCACAAATGTGAAACTAGAGTATTTCAAAATTGATTCGAGGGATTTCGATGCCCGGTTTCAGGTGAATATTATTCCGACTCCTGATGGAGTGATGTTATCACCATTAAAGGAGAATAAAAATGGCACTTGATTCGATTGAAAGTTCGCTCAGCTCGGCGATTACATTGTTAGCTTTATCGCTGTGGGCGGTAATGATGGCGACGTTTTTTGTATCCCTCCATGTACCCCAAGATGAGATTACCCAAACCCAGATCCTTGCACAGGCAACTACTATGGATAGTGAGATAAATTACATAGATCCAGTATCAGGAAACAGGTATCTTATTAATTACGGTATTGACAATTCAACCGACAATAACAAAGCCGGAAAAATACCAGCAAACTATTCAAATTATATGGTTCTTCCGACATCGCTTATTACTACAAATGGTCCGGATGAGAATTTCACTGTCAATACACATTATATTATCCGATCTATACCCCTAATCTTGAATGATACCGGAGCCATAAGATACCAGTCATGGACAGTACAGGCGGGATATGACAGCTTCAGACCGCCGGAACAACCCGAGGAATAAAATGGATGAATACGGCACAGCAGCATCTATAGACGGAATGCTTAGCGTGATGATCATTGTAACCGGGCTGGCTTTCATGTTCGCCCTCCCAGGACTGATAGGTTTTTCATCAGATATGCAGCAAGGATTCCAGATTACAGCAAAATCGATTCAGGCGATGGATATCGGTAAAGCAATAGTATTCAGCGAGGAAGGACAAAAGGCTGCGTTTGCATTTGCAAAGGAGCCGCCGCCAGACGATGGTAAAACGAAGCCCGCAGGGAGGTATGAGGGAAGGACAGCGGAGGAATGGCTTGGGGAACTTGGGATAGATTTGTCATCAAATGATTTTGATGTATATATGAAAATGGAGAGTATGGAAAAATTCACGCCAGTTATGGAAGTGCATATGAGTATAAGAGATATAGTAAAAGCCGAAAATAAGCCAGAGTTTCTAATAAATTGGATAAAGAAGACCATTTACAATCTTATGTATGATTATTTTGTAGGAGGCAAGAGATTGCATGGCAAGTTCAACACACAAATTACTACAGATTATGGAAAGGTAATTCTCATGATTGAAAAAGGCGCGGAGGACATCGAAACCCGTTCATGAAGGAATGAGTTTTCTTGATAACGATGCCTTTATAATAGCGTGCACATCAATACAACAGGTACAATATGAGCCTAAAAAGTAAGTTAAATATTTTCATCGGCATAGCAATAGTAATTTTATTTTCCTTGGGTTGTATAAATAACAATAATAACACTACTACTGAAAAAAAGAATATTAATGAATACACAAAGGCTGATATAGAATTTTACAAAAAATGGTATGGGCTTCAACAAACTGATATAATATTATACAAAAGCCAGACAAAAAAAATTCTTCAGGATTTTTATAATGTTCAAAGGGAACTTCTGTTGAAGAACATGAAAATTAAGTACAATAATTTCTCTTCTCCTAGACCATTCTCCGAACTTATCAACGAATTCGATCCTGAATTTGTTAAGTATCCGAATCAAACTGGAGTACTTAATGAAAATAATATAGTAATAGTTCGCAAAGAAAATATTAATTACGCGGAATATATTAACAACCCCACAAAAGATATGCTATATCTGTATGAAGATAGCGCTGAACCCATACTGATCATCGATGATAAAACAAGGATGATAAAATATGGAAATTTTGGCGGTTACGACTATTCATATAGAAATATAGAATATGTAGAATAAAACAGAATTTCTCTTTTTGGAAACTTTTAGATACAGTTCGCCCAACGTTGTTCTTGCGTCGTGGCGCTATGTCTTATGGCTCCAGCGCCTGTATTTTGTTTTTTGAGGCAAGCTTTTCTGCCTGTTTTGTCAAGCCTGCTCTGAAGAGAATGAAGAGGTCTGGATTCTCCTGTACGAATTCTGAATTTTTGACCTTCTCCAGAAATTTGTTGATTTCAGAATATCCAGCAGGTTTTGTTTTCCATTTTATTTCGAAAATATGAGTTTTGCCATCTTTTTCTCCAACGAGGTCAAATTCTATATTTCCTTTTAGGTATCTCTTGAGCGGCATACCAAATTTTTTTTCGAGATTGTAAGCAGCTTCAGATTCCTTAGCTCTTCCTAGTTCGGTTGACGCACGCAGATACTTTTCCATCAGATCTGAAATATAATCTTCGGCAGACATTTTGTCCCGCTCAAGAACAATGTCCTTACCAAGCTGCGTTTTGGCGATCCAGAATCTGAAAAGAGGATCCCTAAAATAATATTTTTTCTCGTGCTCGAATACTAGGTCTGTTCTTAAAAGGGATTTAAGGTAGTTGTTAACCTGCCCTGTGGGTTTTTTAATGGATTCAGCTATATTTGTCAGTGTAAGTCCTTCCTTGTCTGCAATAATAAGCAGTATTGTACGTAAGTGCCCCCTCCTTTTTGCTTTCTTGAGTGATTCTTCAAATATGTATTTGAAGAGCAGGTTTATCTTGCCGTTTTTGTCTATTGTTTCCTTTGCAACAGCATAGTTTATCAATGCTTCATCGGCTGATTCTTCTGTTTCAAGGAATATTCTTTCGCACACCGCAGTGATATAGAAGGGATGGCCAAGGGTGTACCTGAATATGAGCAGTGCCTCGCTTTCCCCTATTTCAATTCCTGTCAGTAGTTTTCTTATCATCTGGATTGAGTCCTCTTTTGTAAAGTAGGAAAGCGATACCTGTCTGAACTGGTTGAAAAAAGGCTCACGAGGGCTGCTTAGAATTTTTTCCATGAAACTTATTACCGAACCGGAAAGTACGTACATGGAGTTTTTTTGTTTCTCACAGACCGAACGCATTATCTTGAAAATATCTCCGAACCTGAAGTTGTTCAATTCCTCCAGGTCCTGGAACTCATCTATGCAGAAGATAATTTTGGCTTCTGTGATCTGTGCTATTTCATCCGGCGCCCTGAATGCTGCTTTGAGCATTTCATTGTAGTCCCTGCTGTCAATTGTTTGCAGGAATGAAACAGAATGCCTGCGAAGATCTTCGCCAAGCGCCGAGGAAAAGCTTATTATCACTTCTCTTTTTGAACAGATCGGACATATGCATCCGCTGTGATGTTGCTCATTGCCACATATCTGGTCCGGTTGAAGCTCCAACCATAGCTGCACATCATGGCTGCCCAAAGCGTCATTTCCAATCTCAGAAAGAAATGTTGAGAGCATCTCAGCACCTTCCCTGCCTGTGTACCAGGCAGCCCATGCAGATCGCAGGGGTTGAGTATCTCGGCAGAGGACCTACACATGATTTTGGTGCCGACCTGTTGGGTGGACACCAGAAGTCATCCGTGTATGGCAGCCTGTATGCTGATAATTGAGCATCCAGCCAATCACTGATCATCTTCTGATCGCGCTTGCTGTCTGGATTTTTCAGTCCTTTAGCTTCTCTATATTTCTGCAGGAACCGGGAAAGCTGCTTCACGGCATCTTTCTTCTGAGTGTGTGAAGCACTTTGAAGAATATTGCTCACCAGATCTTCCACTATCTTGGTGGTTCCAAACCACCCTATACTATCTAAATCAATTAGCTGACTTTTGATAGCTTCCAGGTGGTCTTCCCACATGAAAGGAGCAGGCATCACCTCCCAGGGTAAGACTCCAGCCCTTACCTGAAGCAGGTATTCTTTAACTAAATGGTCCAGGAAGTTGCTCCGG
>JAWOKW010000137.1:0-5722 GCA_033854095.1 Candidatus Methanoperedens sp.
CTATTGTTTAACCATCAACTCCTTTTGATATTTTAACTGTATCTTCAAATTCTTGCACAAGATTATCAACATAGTCTCTGATACCGACCTGATTAACTTCCAAACGAATTCTGTAAGCTTCTCTCAACTCCATCTGTTTTATTTGTTCGTTTTTATATAGTCCTTCAGCATTAATTAACCCGATATGAGTTTAGAAACGATTAACAACGAACTCAAAACGAACTTAAACGAACTCATCAGCCCGAGTTCGTATCGAGTTCGTACCAGTTCGTTGTTTATTTTCCTATGAAAATGGGCTCTGCCGATTTTCATTCTTACGTGCCTGTGCCTTTAGCTCATTGACGTTTTGGGTGAAATAGGCATGATACACTATATATACAGGGTATGATTGACTATACATGTAGCAACGCAGCAATTTTACCAATTAGAGGGAATTTACGTTTCTTTGAAAGTTGGGTTAAAGATTGGACCGACTCAATGTTGTCTGGGGTTTTTGTATCTTTTTTTCTGATTTTGATGACGTTTCATCTTCATGGCGGTGAGAGGGATGTACTGGCACTGGCAAAAGATATGAACGTAAAGTGTATAATATGTGATAATAAAAAGACAATTTCTTCATGTCAACAGAAAAAATCATCATCAAAGGCGCCCGCGTTCACAACCTCAAGAACATAGACCTTGAACTTCCAAGGAACAAACTGATCGTGATAACAGGACTTTCAGGCTCTGGAAAATCCTCACTTGCATTCGACACGCTCTATGCAGAAGGACAGCGCAGATACGTTGAATCATTATCAGCATATGCCCGCCAGTTCCTTGGTCAGATGGACAAACCTGATGTCGAATATATCGAAGGTCTTTCGCCAGCTATATCCATCGAACAGAAGTCCACGAGCAAGAACCCGCGTTCGACTGTGGGAACTGTGACCGAGATATATGATTACCTGCGCCTTCTGTATGCAAGGACAGGTAAGCAGCACTGCCCTAACTGTGGGAGTGAGATCACACCACAGACAATAGAACAGATTGTACAGAGGCTGATGGCACTGCCCGAAGGTTCAAAGCTCAATATACTTGCACCTCTTGCAAGACAGAGGAAAGGGGAATACAAGCAGATATTTGAAGACCTTGCTAAATCAGGGTTCAGCCGCGTCCGCGTGGATGGCAAGATGTATGAACTGTCAGAAGAACTTGCGCTCAACAAGCAGCAAAAACATGATATCGATGCTGTTGTTGACCGCATGATGATTAAAGCAGGGATAGAAGAAAGGCTTGCGGATTCCGTAGCCGCTGCACTTAAACAGGGGAACGGCATCGCTGTTGTGGATGTAATTGACAGCAAAGAATTCCTCTTCAGTGAGCATGCTGCCTGCACAAAGTGCGGCATAAGCTTTGAGCCGCTTGAACCCAATATGTTCTCGTTCAATAGCCCAAGAGGCGCATGCCCAGCCTGCCAGGGACTCGGAAGCACGATGGAGTTCGATCCTGACCTCATAATCCCGGATAAAAGTAAATCTCTTGGCGAAGGAGCTATTGAGCCGTGGGGATATGAGCACGGCTATTACCATCAGATGCTTGCATCAGTTGCAAAGCACTATGGTTTCTCACTTGATACGCCGTTTTCTGAACTTGGACCTGAACACGTGCGCATCCTGCTGCACGGAGGGAAAGAACAGATACATTTCAAGTATATACCGCGTGAACGCGAAGGGCTGTGGGAGCACTGGAACACCTTTGAAGGTGTAATACCGAACCTTGCAAGAAAATACAGGGAATCACAATCAGAAGAGGTACGAGAGAAGATTCAGCAGTACATGAGTATCAAGCCCTGTACCATATGCAAAGGTGAGCGACTGAAACCTTCAAGCCTTGCAGTCACGGTTGGAGGCAAATCCATTATCGACACAACGCGTTTATCAGTAAAAAACACATTTGAATTTCTTGAACACATCACGTTTAGTGAAAAAGAAGCCATCATATCAAAACCTATTATGAAAGAACTCGGGGCGCGCCTCGGCTTCCTGATGGATGTCGGGCTTGATTATCTTACTCTTGACAGAGCAGCAGGCACACTTTCAGGCGGGGAGAGCCAGAGAATCAGGCTTGCCACGCAGATAGGCTCAAGCCTTGTAGGTGTGCTTTATATCCTTGATGAGCCGAGTATCGGGCTTCACCAGCGGGATAACGGCAGGTTGATACACATGCTCACCCAGCTTCGCGACCTTGGGAACACGGTAATCGTGGTGGAGCACGACGAAGAGATGATTAGAAGCGCTGATTTTATCGTGGACATGGGACCAGGCGCTGGAGTTCACGGAGGTGAAGTCGTGGTTACAGGGAGCCAGGAAGATGTTATAAAATGTAAAAATTCGCTGACAGGCGAATATCTCAGCCATAAAAAAGTGATACCAGTCCCTCACAAGCGAAGAAAACCAGGAGGCAAGCTCACAATCGTGGGTGCAAGTGAGAACAACTTAAAACAAATCGATGTCAACATACCCCTTGGGGTGATGACAGCAATCACTGGTGTGTCTGGCTCTGGTAAGAGCACGCTTGTTAACGATATTCTTTATAAAGCGCTGGCTTCGAGGTTTTACCATGCAAAAGAAAAACCTGGTAAGCACAGGGGTATAATCGGGACAGAGAGCATCGATAAAATCATCATAATAGACCAGTCCCCTATTGGCAGGACGCCGCGTTCAAACCCTGCCACGTATACAGGTGTTTTCACTCCTATAAGGGACATCTTTGCAAAACTCCCGTCCTCGCGGGCGCGAGGCTACATGCCAGGGCGATTCAGTTTCAATGTCAAAGGCGGAAGGTGCGAAGCCTGCAGAGGTGACGGGATCATCACAATAGAGATGCATTTCCTCCCTGATGTGTATGTGCCGTGTGAGGTATGCCATGGAAAACGCTTTAACAGCGAGACCCTTGAGATCACATATAAAGGCAAAAACATCGCACAGGTGCTTGACATGACAGTGGAAGAAGCACTTACATTTTTTGAGAATATCCCAAGGATACAGCGGCAGTTAAAGACGCTTTTTGACGTGGGGCTTGGATATATCGGGCTTGGGCAGCCCGCAACCACACTTTCAGGAGGAGAGGCGCAGCGCATCAAGCTTTCAACAGAGCTCAGTAAAAGAAGCACAGGCAGGACGCTCTACATCCTTGATGAGCCCACTACAGGACTACATTTTGCAGACATACAGAAATTACTCGATATGCTCTCCCTGTTAGTGGATGCAGGCAACAGTGTGGTTGTGATAGAGCACAACCTGGATGTCATAAAAGTGGCTGACCATATTATAGATCTGGGCCCCGAAGGAGGCGATAACGGCGGAAGGATTATCGCCGAGGGAACGCCTGAGAAGGTGGCACAGATAGAGGGGTCTTATACAGGTTACTATCTGAAAAAAGTGTTAAATGGTTGATAGAAAATATTTATAAGCAAAGACAATTATATACTCCACTGGGGCATGCGGCATCGCATCCATCCCCTCCGATGTCTCCGTATTGCCCCTATTCTAATTCAGCACAGCCCTGCCAGCTTCCACTTTCACTCTGATAGGGCTATTTGTTCTCCTGAATAACACTGGAGAGCTTCTTAACATCGCTTTCTGTACAGGGTCGTAGTATTCCAGCAGCCATACCTTATTGCTGTAAAAGGCATCAATGGCTACGGTATAGGCTCTCCATTTGAACATCTTTATCTGTGGGAGCTCCCCGGCAGCATCAAGAGCCGTGCTCAGATTTTCTCCGTTCGATGAGATTTTCATTCTCAAAACAGTTTCACTGTATATCGATTTATTTTCAAATCCATTATATTCATATATTTGTATCTTATCTCCCTCTGCAGCGACCACATACCAGTCAAATGGGTTCATGGTTGGGTAGGTATTTATGTTCACATCCTGAAAAAAATGCTCTGCACTGCTTTTTTCTGCTATCCTGACAGTTCCGAGACCTGCAAATAAGATAAGAAACACAATTAAGAGCCGTGTACTTGTGTTCGTTTGCAGGATTTGTTTATATAATAATATTATGATTATCAAACTTAATACAGTAAGATAAATATCTGTATAGAAAAACACTTCAGCAGAATACCTTGTTGCATCAAAAGGATAAAAAAGCGGGGCACCATGTGTGGTAGTGTAGTCGAGAAAAAGGTGTAGAATCACTCCTGCATAAGCGAAAATGGTTGTGCGGGGTGTGATAACAGGTTTAAAATCAATGAGCTTGCTTATATTAGTCCTGTTTTTGACATAGTACGCAAGATACAGCACTGCAATACCTGTAAAAAACCCGAAAAACAGGGAATGGGTTATGCCGCGATGTGTTATTAAATAGGGCGTGGGATATAGATAGTTGATCCAAAGGAGGGAAACATCAAAATCAGGGGCTATTCCACCAATAACAAAAGCTGTAATTTCTTCTTTCTTTCGCTTGAAGAAGCATCCAAACAGATAGGGAAGCAGGGCATGGGAGAAAATATCCATTATATATCTTTTCATCATTCATCACTATAAACTATACGGTTCTCAGCAGCAACAAAATATATATCTATCAGCCTCTATAAGATTATGCAGGAGATGCTAATGTTGGTTTTATGAATTATGAAAGAGTATAAACAATGCATAATAGTGCGGGATGATTTAAAAATATCAAAAGGTAAACTTGCTGTGCAGGTGGCGCACGCTGCTGTCACAACGTACGAGTTTGCTGGAAAGGATATACGAGAGGCGTGGAAGGAAGGAGGACAGAAAAAAGTGGTATTGAGGGTCCCATCCCTGCAAGACCTTTTTGAATTGAAAGAATCTGCAAGAAAGCAGGGTCTGCCTACAGCCCTGATTACGGATGCGGGATTAACTGAAGTGCCGCCCGGTACAATCACTGTTCTGGGAATCGGTCCTGCTGAAGTCAGTGAACTGGACAGGATAACAGGGCATTTAAGATTGCTTTAAGGAAGTTTTAAATAGCAACGGTTCTTAGTTAGAAAGAATTAAGGGCTATTATGGTGAAGAAAAAGATGGTGGCTAATAAAATATGCAAAAAGTCTATACTCAGAATCGCATTTGGGATAACAGTGCTGGCAGCCTGTCTGTTCACAATCGCAGCCTCAGCGCAGACATTCAACAATACGCAGTCTTACAGCAAAAATCCAAAGCTTGAGTCAGTATTATCGCAACTTATAGGCTCAAGTAATCCGCAGAAGTTCGCCCGTGACCACGCTCTTTACATGCAGGACGGAAGCGTCAGAATCTCTGTTGAACTGGTGAATGAAACTGCCATGCTTCCTGATTATGTCGTGGAAGAGACACGCTACAAAAAAAATGTTCAGGTGCTTGTCCCAATAGAAAAAATAACGTCGCTGTCCATGGAAACCAATGTGACTTTTATACGTGCTCCTTTAAAACCATACGCTGAATCCCCAACAGCAGTTCAAACCTCTCTTCCAAAATCAGGATTTAACACTTCCATTCTCTTTATTTTTTCTATTGCACTTATATTTATAATCAAAAGAATCCAGAGTGATAAAAATGTTAAAAAATAGAACATACCTGATACATATGCTGCTGACAGGGTTTTTTGTTGTATCAGCTTCTGCAGCAGAAGAGCATATGATGAAAATAGATAGCAATGTAAAAGACGGGATACATTCAAAGATAGAATCCAATCTCTTAAAAGAAAAATCAGATGCTTTTGAAGCACAATCCCAAAA
>JAWOKW010000138.1:0-16552 GCA_033854095.1 Candidatus Methanoperedens sp.
CATAGAAAAGGTGCAACAAGGGCTTTCCCTGCAGGTCATCCAGATGTACCGCTCGCTTACAGGAAGGTGGGTCAGCCAGTGCTCATTCCAGGCAGCATGGGCACACCTTCATTCGTACTGTACGGAACACAGAAAGCAATGGAACTGACATTCGGGAGCGCATGCCACGGTGCAGGCAGGGTTTCAAGCCGGGCACAGGCGCTGAGGATGCTGCGCGGTGAAGACATACAAAAAGAGTTAGCAGCGCAGGGTATATCTGTAAGAGCCACACAGCCTTCTATGATAGCAGAAGAAGCACCTTCTGTTTATAAGCCAAGTGCTGAAGTCGTGGAGGTAGTTCATCAGCTCGGGATAGCGCGGAAGGTCGTAAAGCTCATGCCTGTGGGGGTGGCGAAAGGGTAGCATACCAAAAAAAATAAAAAGGATGCCTACATATTAAGATATAATAGTTGCATAAAAAAGTGGGAATAGGAGCATACAGGTTCCTAAAGGAGAGTAGAATATGGGGTTAACAAATGTATTACAGCATTTAACAATCGGCAGTATCGATATACCCAACCGCATAGTTTTCCCAGCAGTCCAGACAAACTTTGCCACATCTGAAGGTTTTGTTACAGAAAGGCTGCTCAGGATGTATGGAAAGCTCGCTGAGGGCGGGTCGGGTCTGATAATAGTGGGATGCATTGCAGTTTCGGATGACGGGGTTCCGAGCACGAACGTTCTTAGAATAAACAATGAAAAGCACACAGCATCCCTCAAAGAGCTTTTTGATGTCATCAAGCAAAATGGAGCTGTTCCGGCAGCGCAGTTGATACATGCGGGGCGGCAGACAGTATCCGCCGTTACAGGGCACAGGCTCGTGGCTCCATCCGCTGTCCCATGCCCTGTAATTAAAGAGATGCCGCTTGAACTGGGCAATGAAGGGATAGAAAGGATACAGCAGGATTTCGCGGATGCTGCGTACAGGGTAAAAAAAGCAGGGGCTGGGCTGATCGAACTTCATGGGGCATTTGGCTACCTCATAGGTGGCTTTCTGTCACCATATTCGAATAAACGCAGGGATAAGTACGGAACAGACAGGACGCTTTTCTTCACGGAAATAATTGAAAAAGTCAAAAGAAAAGCAGGAAAGACGCCGCTTTCGTGCCGCATCAGCGCTGATGAGTTCGTCAATGGTGGACTTACGCTCAACGAGACGCGCGTTATCGCAAAACAGCTTGTGGCGGCAGGCGCAGATGTCATCAGCGTTGCAGCAGGCACGTATGCGAGCGTAAATCACATGGTGCCGACAATGGACATGGGCGAAGGGGTGGATGTGAACCTTGCAAAAGAGATCCGCAGCGCTGTGAACGTGCCTGTGATATGCGTGGGTAACATACGAAGCCTCAAGTTCGCTGATAAAATTATTTCTGAAAAGAAAGCTGACCTTGCTGCAATATGCAGACCGCAGATCGCTGACCCGCTCTTTGTTAAAAAGTCAATAAACAGAGAGCCTGTTAATGCGTGTATCGACTGCGGCACATGTTTATACTTTTTAAGAGGTGAAAAATCCCTCTCCTGTTCTCAGAACCAAGAGCTTTAGGTGTCCATGAAACTTTATAAAAAGACCCTGCTGATTATCAGCACGGTTCTTGTCGGATTGATTATTGTAATTTATGTTACTTCACAGATACTTTTGATGGATAGTTTTACAAGCATGGAAGAACGATACACCCAGAAGAATGTGGAGCGGGCTCTTGAGGCTCTTCAGGATGACGTAAAAAAATTGGACAGCACAGCAGGCGACTGGTCTGAATGGGATGATACGTATGCCTTTATCGAGGATACTAATGAAAACTATATCAATTCCAACCTTGTCAATGAAACTTTTACCACATTGAAGATCAATCTAATATTGTTTATAAATTCTTCAGGCGGGATGGTCTACGGAAAAGCGTTTGATATCGAGAATATAAAAGAAATGACTATTCCTGCAATCTTAAAAGAAAAAATTTCATTAAATGATCCTCTTATACAGCACCGCACCAACGCAGGGATCATCATGACTTCTGAAGGCCCTATGCTTATTGCTTCAAGGTCGATCCTGACCAGCGAATCAAAGGGACCTGCTAAAGGAACACTGGTCATGGGACGCTACCTGAGTGCAAAAGAGATCGAGCGCATTGCTGGCATAACGCATTTATCGCTCTCAATTCACAGATTCGATGAGCCGCAATTGCCTTCGGATTTTCAATCTGCACGTTCATCCCTTTCTATAGAAAAACCGTTTTTCATACAGCCGTTTGGCAATGACTCAGTTGCAGGATACACGCTCCTGCGGGACATCTACGGCAGCCCTGCACTTGTGCTGAGGATGGACATGCAAAGGGATATCTATGACCAGGGCAAAGCTACCATGGATTATTTTATCGGTTCTCTCTTGGTTATCGGTTTATTTTTTGGCGTTATGAGCGTGGTGCTTTTTGAGAGATCAATACTTTCGCGCACCGCAGTACTGAGCGATAGCGTAAGCAGGATAGGCAAAAGTGGGAGTCTTTCAGAGCGTGTGAATATATCAGGGGATGATGAATTGCAGAAGCTTGCTCAGGACATCAATGGGATGTTAGGATCCCTTGAAAAGTCCCAGAAAGAATTGAATAAAAGCGAGGAAAAAAATCGTGCCCTTGTTAATGCTGTCCCTGACATTATGCTCCAACTTGATAAAGACGGCACGATTTTAAATTATAAAGCAACAAAGAACGGTCACAGGTTTGATATTTCAGATAATTATTCAGGTAAAAACGTATATGAATTGATGCCAGCAGAACTTGCCAAGCAGATGGCATTCTATCTTGATAGAGCGATACAGACAGGCAGTGTACAAATTTTTGAATTTGAGATATTCAGAAATGGCAAGAAGTACGAGTATGAGGCGCGTTATGTGGCAAGTGGAAAAGACGAAGTCCTCTCGATCATGCGCGACATTACAGAGCGCAAGCAAGCAGAGGAGAAAGTAACACAACTGCTCGATGAGTTAAAACGTTCCAATATAGAACTTGAGCAATTTGCCTATGTAGCATCGCATGACCTGCAAGAGCCACTGCGTGTGGTGGCGAGCTATGTTCAACTTCTTGAGAGGCGGTATAAAGGCAGGTTAGATTCAGATGCTGATGACTTCATCGCCTTTGCAGTTGACGGCGCAAAAAGGATGCAGAACATGATCAATGACCTGCTGCAATATTCGCGTGTTACCACACGCGGCAAACCCTTAGAACCGACTGATTGTAATGCTGTGCTCGGTTCGGTACTTAGTAACATAAAAATTTCTGTTGATGAAAGCAGTGCCATAATTACGCATGATTCGCTGCCAACTGTTCTTGCAGATGCTTCCCAGATAGAAAGGGTGCTCCAGAATCTGATAAGTAATGCCATTAAATTCCGAAGCGAAGAAAAGCCGCACATTCATATTGGAGTTGAGCAAAAGCAAAATGAATGGCTCTTCTCAGTACGCGACAACGGAATAGGGTTTGACATGAAGCAAGCAGAGCGACTCTTTACGATGTTCCAGCGCCTGCACGGTGAAAGATACTCAGGAACAGGCATGGGTCTTGCGATATGTAAGAAAATCGTGGAACGACACGGAGGGAGGATATGGGTTGAATCAGAGGTCGATAAAGGTTCGACTTTTTATTTCACGATCCCGATACGAAAGATATGAAAAGTATGAATATAAGAAATATAGATATATCCAATCACCTGATACTCATTGGAATCTGGTTTGGAGCAATATTATGGATTATGGATATCCTTGTGGATGTTTTTATATTCCATGAAGGTACTGTTGTCCATCAATTATTTGCCCCAGAACCAGTGGATATCTATGCCCGTACATTAGAAATGAGCCTTTTCATCATTTTTGGTGTTACCTGCCAGAGACTTATAACAGAGCACAGGCAGGCAGAAGAGACACTGAAAGAGAGTGAAGAGCGATATCGCCGACTTGTTGAATTTTCTCCCGACGGAATTATCGTTCACAATACGCAGACATTCAGTTTTATGAACCCGGCGGCAGCGAAGATCTTTGGTGCTGCTGATCCAGGAGAAGTCATCGGCAAACGTGTAATGGATATTATACATCCCGACTATCATGAGATAGCGAGACATCGGTTGAGCATGGAACTGAAAGGAAAGACAGCAGACCTGATCGAAGAGAAGTTCCTGAAGCTTGATGGAACCCCGGTGGATGTGGATGTAGTGGCTTTCCCTGTAACCTACCAGGGCAGGCTTGAAGTTCATGCTGTTATCAGGGACATAACCGAGCGCAAGCTTGCTGAGAAGGAACGGGCGCGCCTTACAGCTATCATCGAAGCGACCCCGGATTTCGTTTCTACCAGCTATCCTGATGGGCGCATCTTCTATTTTAACAAAGCAGCAAAGAGAATGCTGGGGCTTGGAGAATCTGAAGATATATCAAATATTCGTATTCCAGATACCCATCCTGAATGGTCAAATGAAATCATTTTCAAAAAAGGGATACCAACAGCTATGCGGGAAGGAATATGGAGCGGTGAGACTGCCCTCTTGAGCCGGGATGGGCGCGAGATTCCGGTTTCCCAGGTAATCATATCACACAGGACGCCTGATGGGAACATAGATTATCTCTCCACAATAATGCGCGACATCACAGAACGGAAGCTTGCAGAAGGAGCACTGAGACGGAGTGAAGAGCTGTATCACAAACTGGCTGAAACTGCACAAGATGCCATCTTTATTATTGATAGAGATGACAGAATAAAATTCATAAACAGCTTTGCAGCGAACTTGGTCGGAGCTCCACCTGACGAAATCACTGGAAAACCAAGGTGCAGTTTTTTTCCGTCAGATACATCGGATGCACAGAAACAATATCTGCAAAAAATCTTTGAGACTGGCATATCTGCTCATTTTGAAGAGAAGATGAAGTTCCTTAAACATGAGACATGGCTGGACACACAACTCGTCCCGATGAAAAATGAAAAAGGTGAAGTGACCGCGGTGCTGGGCATCGCACGCAACGTCACAGAACGCAAATCATCTGAAGAAAAGCTATCACTGCTGCTTAAGGAGTTAAAACGTTCCAACGCAGAACTTGAGCAATTCGCCTATGTAGCATCACATGACCTCCAGGAGCCGCTGCGTATGGTAGCAAGTTATGTACAGTTGATTGAACGGCGGTATAAAGGAAAGCTTGATTCGGATGCAGATGAGTTCATCGCCTTTGCGGCTGACGGCGCTAAAAGAATGCAGAATATGATCAATGACCTGCTGCAATATTCGCGTGTGACCACGCGCGGCAAGCCCTTCGAGCTGACAGATTGCAATACACTGCTTGATTCTATACTGACAAATCTGAAGGTCGCTATTGAAGAATGCAATTCAGTGGTTACTCATGATCCTCTACCTGTTGTCATAGCTGATGCTTCCCAGCTTGAACGGCTATTCCAGAACCTGATAGGCAACGCCATCAAGTTCCGAAGCGATGCAAAACCGCACATCCATATCGGGGTAGAGAAAAAAGAGAACATGTGGCTCTTTTCTGTACGGGACAATGGTATGGGGTTTGACATGAAGCAGGCTGACCGCCTGTTCAAAATGTTTCAGCGCCTGCAAAGCAGCACTAAGTATCCAGGCACTGGCATGGGTCTGGCGATATGTAAAAAGATTATTGAGCGGCACGGAGGTAAAATATGGGCTGAATCAGAGATAGGGAAGGGTTCGACGTTCTACTTCACTATCCCGATAAGAAAGGGTGGGACTCATGAGGGACGCGATTGAACGCAAGCGCTTCACAGATGATTTATTTACACAGCGCAAGAAAACGCTCCTGATAGCCGTTGTTGCTATTGTCGGTCTATTCATGGTTATTTATGCCATTTCTTCAACTATTATAAATGATAGTTTTATTAAACTTGAGGCACAGAGCACCCAGCGAAATGTCGAACGGGTCAATGATGCTATTTCTGCTGACCTGTCAGCCCTTGATAGTAAAACAGGCGACTGGGCGAACTGGGATGAAGCATACACATTCGTCAATGGTGAAAATCCAGAATTCATCAATAAAAATCCTACGGATACTTCTTTTACTGAATTGAACATCAATTTGATGCTGTTTATCAATTCCACAGGAAAAGTCGTCTTCGCGAAAGCCTTTGATCTTGAGAACGAAACAGAGATACCGGTTCCTGAGAGCTTGCAGGAGCACCTTTTTCCTGATGATATCCTTTTGAAACATTCGACCATAGAATCTGATGTGTCAGGGATTGTTCTTCTTCCAGAAGGACCAATGCTCATAGTTTCGCGTCCAATCCTGACAGGTGAAGGAAAGGGTCCTATCAGCGGAACGCTGATCTTTGGACATTACCTGAACAGCATAGAAATAAAGCGTCTATCTGAAATAACACATCTATCAGTCTTGGTCCAAAAATACAACGACTCCCGGATGCCTTCTGATTTCATTGCTGCGCAGGGTTATTTGTCAGAAAATAAGATTTTCATCCATCCGTTAAGTGCAGATTCAATCGCAGGATATACCATATTGCGGGATGTCTATGGAAATCCTGCTCTCATCATGCGGGTCGATACGCCCAGAGAGATATATGGACAGGGCATGACGAGCATGAATTATTTTTTATTTTCACTTCTGGCAATTGGTATAGTTTTCAGTGCTGCCGTGGGATTACTTTTGAATAAGTTAATACTGTCACAGTCAACCCTTCAAGAGAATGAAAAAAAGCTAAAGGAAACCCTGAACGAACTCACCCGTTCAAATGAAGAACTTGAGCAGTTCGTCCACCTGACAGCTCATGACTTGCAGGAACCGCTGCGTATGGTCGTTTGTTATGTGCAACTGCTTGAACAGAGATATAAAGGAAGGCTTGACCCTGATGCAGACGAGTTCATTGGTTATGCGGCAGGGGGCGCAAAGCGCATGTCGAAAATGCTCAATGACCTCCTGACCTATTCAAGTTTCGATAAATCTTCAGGACGACCTGCACTAATTGACTGTGAATCCGTGCTTGATCATGCACTCATGAATTTAGCGTTAGCAATAAAGGAAAGCGGTGCAGAAATTACTCACGACCCAATGCCGAATATATGGGCTGACGAAACGCAGCTCGTACACGTATTCCAGAACCTCATCGAAAATGCTATCAAATTCCGCGGCGAAGCCCGACCGCGTATTCATATTTGGGTTGAGAAAAAAGAAAACGAGTGGCTCTTTTCTGTCAGCGATAACGGCATTGGCATTGATCCTGAATACTTTGAGCGCATTTTCATAATATCCCAGCGTCTGTACCCCAAAGACAGGTATCCTGGAACAGGTATTGGTCTTGCGACATGCAAGAAGATCATAGAACGCCATGGGGGACGGATATGGGTAGAATCAGAACCAGGGAAGGGCTCGACATTTTATTTCACCATCCCTGTGAGGGGCGATGTTAATGAAACTATATAAAAAGACACTGCTTATCACCGGCGCGACGCTCATTTGCCTCGTTATGCTCATGTATTTCGCTTCTCTGTCCATCCTGATGAGCAGTTTCACCCGACTTGAGCAGCAGGATACCCAGAAGAACATTCAGCGAGCAACGATGGCGCTGTCTGACGATATTTCAGCACTGGACAAGGTGGTGGGTGATTGGGCGGCATGGGATGAAACATACGCCTTTATCCAGGACAGCAATCTATCTTACATAGAAAGAAACGCTCCGAATGCGACTTTTATCGAACTCAATCTTAATCTTATGCTTTTTATTAACTCATCAGGCGGGATTGTCTATGCAAGAGGGTTCGACCCGCAAACAGGTGAAGATAAACCTGTTCCTGCCAGCCTGAGGACACTTCCTGCTGATAATATCCTTTTGAAACATGCTGATAAATATGGGGATGTGAAAGGAATAATCCTTGTTCCTGAAGGACCAATGATTGTTTCCTCAAGGCCCATCCTTGATAATGAACGGAAAAAACCCATCTTAGGTTCTATGATATGGGGACGCTATCTTGGAAACAGAGAGCTCCAGCAGCTTGCTCATATCACGAATCTGTCCCTTAAATTATATCGCTTTGATGATAAAGGGATGCCTGCTGACTTCATGGCTGCACGTAATTCTTTTTCAAAAACAGAACCTGTTTTCGTCGCACCGATTGATGAACAAACAATAGGGGGATATGAACTGTTGAACGATATCTATGGAAATCCTGCTCTTGTGCTGCGTATTGCCATTCCAAGAGCCATCTATGAGCAGGGAAAGATAAGCGTTCAGTATCTTTTGGTCTCACTTCTGGCAATTGGTATTGTATTCGTGATTGTGACAATGCTGCTTTTATATAAATTTGTACTGGCCCGATTAGCTTATCTCAGCGTAAATGTAAGCACAATTGGCGCAGGTGGTGATATCTCAAAGCGCGTATCCATGAAAGGAAAGGACGAATTGTCCAACCTTGCAAGCGACATCAACAGGATGCTTGGCATGCTGGAAAGATCCCAGCAGCAGTTGCAAAAAAGCGAAACCAGTCTATGCGAAGCACAGCGAATAGCATGCCTTGGAAATTGGGACCTGGATATAATCAATAACAAATTGTACTGGTCTGATGAGATATATCGTATTTTTGGATTAAAGCCTCAGGAATTTGGAGCCACATACGAGGCTTTCTTAAATTCTGTTCATCCCGATGACAGGGAATCTGTAAAAAAATATGTGAATGACGCACTGTATGAGAAAAAACCTTATAGCATTGACCACCGCATCGTTCTTCCTGACGGCTCGGTACGCACAGTTCATGAACAGGCTGAAGTCACTTTTGATGAAAAAAATAAACCAGTAAGGATGCTGGGAACGGTTCAGGACATCACAGAACGCAAACAGGCAGAAGAGAAGCTTGCAAAATTGGTTGATGAGTTAAAACGTTCAAATGCTGAACTTGAACAGTTCGCCTATATTGCTTCGCATGACCTGCAGGAGCCGCTTCGCATGGTGGCGAGCTATGTGCAGCTGCTTGAGAGACGGTATAAAGGCAGGTTAGACTCGGATGCCGATGATTTCATTGGATTTGCAGTGGACGGCGCCATGCGGATGCAGAATATGATAAACGACCTGCTGCAGTATTCCCGCGTGACCACGCGCGGTAAACCTTTAGAACCAACAGATTGTAATGCTGTGCTTGATTCGGTGCTTGCTGATATGAAGATCGCTGTTGATGAAAGCTGTGCCGTAATTACGCATGACTCGCTGCCTGCCGTTTTTGCAGATTCTTCCCAGCTTGAGCGTGTGCTCCAGAACCTGATAGGAAATGCCATCAAGTTCCGAAGCGATGAAAAACCTCACATTCATATCGGAGTTGTGAAAAAGCAAAACGAATGGCTCTTCTCAGTAAAGGATAACGGTATCGGGTTAGACATGAAGCAGGCTGATCACCTGTTCCAGATGTTCCAGCGCTTGCAGGGCGCAACAAAGTATCAGGGAACAGGTATGGGGCTTGCGATATGCAGGAAAATCTTGGAGCGCCATGGTGGACGGATATGGGTTGAGTCTGAGCTGTGTAAGGGTTCGACATTTTACTTCACGATACCAGCAAGGGAAGGGATAAAATCATGAAATCAGATGAACAGGACGATATTCTCATCGTAGAGGACAGTCCCACACAGGCTGAAGAATTAAAATACATACTTGAAAAAGAAAATTTCCATGTTTCTGTTGCATCCAGTGGTAAAGAAGCCATAGATATGCTGAGGAACAAACCGCATCCTGCAGTGGTCATCAGCGATATCGTCATGCCAGGGATGGATGGATACGAGCTGTGCAGGCGAATTAAAAAAGATGCAGACCTGAAGGATATCCCTGTTATCCTTTTGACCTCCCTTTCAGATCCAGGCGACATCTTAAAAGGTCTTGACTGCGGAGCAGAGAACTTCCTCACAAAACCGTATAATGAAAAATATCTTATTGCACGGATACAGCATGTGCTCGCAAATAGGGCACTGAGCGATTGCAATGACGCTGAAATAGGTCTTCAGATCTATTGTGCAGGTCAAAAATACTATATAAACGCAGAGCGCAGGCAAATCCTGAGCCTTCTTCTTTCCACATACGACCTTGCAGTACAAAAAAACCTTGAGCTTAAGAAAGCAGCAGAGGCGCTTCAACATTCTGAGGACTGGTACAGAACTATTTTTGAAAATACAGGGACAGCGACCATGATAATAGATGAAGATACAACAGTATCCCTTGTAAACACCAGATTTGAGAAATTTTCTGGATATCCAAAGCAGGAAGTGGAAGGAAAGAAAAGCTGGAAAGAATTTGTTACTGAAGATGATGTTAAGAGACTGGAAGAATATCACAGGATACGCAGGATTAATTCTGAGGCTGTTCCAGGGAACTATGAAGCAAGGGTTGTTGACAGCGGCGGCAGTATCAAAAACATTCTCATTTCAGCAGCTATGATTCCGGGAACAAAAAAAAGCGTGATATCGTTTTTAGATATAACAGAGCAAAAAAGATTTGAACACAAACTTAAGGAGAGCGAAAATCGCTATCGCAGGCTTGTTGAATATTCTCCTTACTCGATTATGGTCCACAGAGAGGGCAAATTCGAGTTTTTGAATCCAGCAGGAATAGAACTTTTCGGCGCAAAAATCATGGAAGAACTCGTAGGGAAACCGATTCTCCAGTTCGTACATCCAGATTTTCTTGAGATTGTTAAAGAGCGATTAAAACAGCTACAGCAGGGGGTAGAGGTAGCGCCGCTCATTGAAGAAAAATTCCTCAGGCTTGACGGCACTGCTGTGGACGTGGAGGTAAAGGCTATTCCTTTTATCTATGAAGGCAAGCAAGCAACGTTAGTGGTCGCCGCGGATATCACAAAGCGCAAATCATCTGAGGAAAAGCTGTCACTTTTGCTTGAGGAGTTAAAACGCTCAAACGCAGAACTTGAGCAATTTGCGTATGTGGCTTCACATGACCTGCAGGAACCACTGCGGATGGTAGCCAGCTATGTGCAGCTTCTGGAGCGCCGCTACAAAGGAAAGCTCGACCCAGATGCAGATGATTTTATTGGCTTTGCAGTGGACGGCGCAAAACGCATGCAGAACATGATCACTGACCTGCTGCAATATTCGCGCATCACCACACGCGGCAAACCATTTGAGCCAACTGACTGCAAAGCTGTACTTGACAGCTCGCTTGCAAACCTGAAAGCTGCAATTGACGAAAGCAACGCTGTGGTCACCTGTGACCCTATGCCTGATATTATTGCAGACGCATCCCAGATCGATCGGGTATTCCAGAACCTGATAGGTAACGCAATCAAATTCCGAAGTGATGCAAAACCTTGCATTCATATCGGAGTTGAGAAAAAGAAACATGAGTGGGTCTTTTCAGTAAAAGATAACGGCATCGGGTTTGATATAAAGCAAGCTGACCGCTTGTTCAAGATGTTCCAGCGCCTCCAGAGCGGCGATAAATATCCTGGCACGGGCATGGGTCTTGTGATATGCAAGAAGATCGTGGAACGCCACGGGGGACGGATATGGGCAGAATCTATACAAGGAGCAGGGTCAACATTCCATTTCACGATTCCTGTGAGGGGCAATGTTCATGAGACTATATAAAAAGATACTGCTTATCACTGGCGTGACGCTCATTTGCCTGATCTTGCTTATGTATTTCACTTCTATGTATATCCTGATGAGCAGTTTCACTCAACTTGAGCAGCAGGATACCCAGAAGAACGTTCAGCGAGCAGTGATGGCGCTGTCTGATGATGTTTCAGCACTGGACAAAGTAGTGGGTGATTGGGCAGCATGGGATGAAACATATGCCTTTATCCAGGGCAACGACCCCTCTTACATAGAAAGAAACGCCCCAAATGCGACTTTTGAAGAATTCGATCTTAATCTTATGCTTTTTATTAATTCGTCAGGCGGGATTGTCTATGCAAGAGGGTTCGATCCAGACACAGGTGAAGATACAGCCGTTCCTGAAAGCATAAAAACGCTTCCTGCTGATAATATCCTTCTGAAACATGCTGATAAATATGGGGATGTTAAAGGGATAATCCTGCTTCCAGAAGCGCCAATGATGGTCTCTTCCAGACCAATACTTGATAGTGATAGAAAAAAACCTATCCTGGGTTCTATGATATGGGGGCGCTATTTGAGAGATAAAGAAATCCAGCAGCTGGAAAATATAACGCATCTGTCTCTCTCAGTATATCGGTTTGATGATAAAGAGATGCCTGCTGATTTCAGGGCAGCACTTGGCTCTTTATCAAAAAATGAGTCGATTGTCACAAGGCAGCTTGATGAACAAACAGTTGGAGGATATACGCTGGTGAATGATATCTATGGAGCTCCTGCCCTCCTGTTGGGTGTGAAAATATCAAGAGCCATCTATAATCAGGGAAAGATGAGCATTCAGTATCTTTTGACTTCGCTTCTGGCGATCGGCATTGTATTTGCGGCTGTGACAGTGATGCTTTTAGATAGATTTGTACTATCCCGGTTAAATTATCTCAGCGTAAATGTGGGCACAATCGGCACAAGCGGTGATATCTCAAAGCGTGTGTCGATTGAAGGAAAGGATGAATTGTCTGACCTTGCACATGAAATCAATACAATGTTAGAGTCCCTTGAGAAGTCCCAGAAAGAATTGTGCAGAAAAGAAGAAATGCTGAAGCAGACGCTATCAAATCTCGCTAATTCCAATAAAGAGCTTGAGCAATTCGCCCACCTTGCAGCCCATGACCTGCAGGAACCACTGCGCATGGTATCATGCTATGTGCAAATGCTTGAACAGCGTTATAAAGGAAGGCTTGATGCAGACGCTGATGAGTTCATCGCTTATGCGGCAGACGGCGCAAAGCATATGTCGAAAATGATCAACGATTTATTAACATATTGTAACATTGATAAAAATATGAGAGCTTTTGAGCCTGTCAACTTCGAAGCGATCCTTGATACGGCACTGTACAATCTTGCGGAAGCTATCAAACAGAGCAATGCGCAGGTCACTCATGACCCAATGCCGTCAGGTATTCTTGCAGACGGAGCCCAGCTTTTGCATGTATTCAATAACCTCATAGACAATGCTATTAAATTCCATGGTATGGAAAACCCAAGAGTCCATGTATCTGTTCAACAAAAAGGTGAAGAATGGGTGTTTTCAGTACGTGATAACGGTATTGGCATTGAGCCGCAGTTCTATGACTCCATCTTCATGATATTCCAGCGCCTACATACCAGGGATAAATATACGGGAACAGGTATCGGGCTGGCTACATGCAAGAAAATCGTGGAACTCCATAGGGGAAGGATATGGGTGGAGTCTGAAATGGGGAAAGGCTCGACCTTTTATTTCACGATACCACAGGGTGATGGTCATGGACATTAAGCCGAGAACAAGAGCATTGAACGATCTTCTGGTCATATTTATCCTTTCAATTTTTGTATTTATAGTGACATTTCTGGTCCACCCATTTGAGTTTCTTTCCTGGGCAATTACCGAATTGGGACCATTCCATGAACTTATTTACGTGCTGATATTCCTGACAATTGCCTCTACTATATTTTCTATGCGCAGATTAAAAGAACTCAGGATAGAAACCGCAAAGCGCATGCGAGCAGAGGATGCTTTCATTGAAAAGTCAAGAGCACTGGATGCATTTTTCAAAAATACGATCGCACCGCTGGCACTTCTTGATAAAGATTTCAATTTTATCCATGTCAATGAAGCCTATGCAAAATCAGCTCAGCGTGATGTATCTGATTTCCCGGGGCATAACCATTTTGAATTCTATCCCTCGGATGCAAAGGCTATATTTGAACAGGTAGTTAAGACAAAAGAAGTTTTCCAGACAATAGCAAGACCCTTCACCTATGCTGACCACCCTGAGTGGGGTGTGACCTACTGGGACTGGACTCTGACGCCCATCCTGGATAAAACAGGCGAAGTGGGATTCTTGGTCCTCTCTCTTAACAATGTAACAGAACGCAAGCGGGCTGAGGAAAAAACAGCGCAGTTGATAATAGAGTTGCGGCGTTCAAATGCTGAACTTGAGCAATTCGCCCACCTTGCAGCGCATGACCTGCAGGAACCGCTGCGTATGGTAGCCTGTTATGTGCAGATGCTCAAGCAGCGTTATAAAGGCAGGCTTGATGCTGAAGCTGATGAGTTCATAGCTTACGCAGCAGACGGCGCAGAGCACATGTCGGGAATGGTCAATGACCTGTTGCTCTATTCAAGCCTAGATAAACACTTCAAACCATTCCAGCCTGCCGACTGTCAGGTCATGCTCGAAAAGGCATGTTCGAACCTGAAAGCCGCTATTGCGGAAAGCGGCGCAGAGATAACTCACGACCCGATGCCAGTTGTAGCAGCGGATGAAACGCATCTTGTGCAGGTGTTCCAGCAACTGCTCGAAAACGCTATCAAGTTCCGAAGCGACGAAAAGCCGCGTATCCATATATCAGCAGTGCAAAAAGGGAAAGAATGGGTATTTTCTGTGCGTGATAACGGCATTGGTATTGAGCCTGAGTATTTTGAGCGCATCTTTATAATCTTCCAGCGGCTGCATGCAAGAAAGAAGTATCCTGGAACAGGTATCGGTCTTGCAACGTGCAAAAAGATCATAGATCATCATGGCGGCAGGATATGGGTGGAGTCAAAACCCGGAGAGGGTTCGAAGTTTTATTTTACGCTACCTGTAGGAAGAGATGGTGGCAATGGGTGAACTACCATCTGACAAGTCAGATAGCTTCCTGCTTCATCATGTCCCTACTGAGACCACTCTGGCAGGCTTCAATTCCCGTAGTTCCTACGGTATTGCGTTCTGTTCCCATCTCGGTTCGGCTTTACATGGTTCCAAGCAGAGAACAGGAGGTTTTCCAAGACCTTCTATTGCCTGTAGGGTAACGCAATTAAGGGGATGATTGTCATGAAAACATATATATCTAATGATATAGCTCACAAAAAGGCAGCACTGATAGACCTGATAATAATTTCTATTTTTGCTGCTCTTGTATTTGTATTAGCATCTGTTTATGTGTTCATATTCCTGGTTTTTGCTCTTGGCATTTTCTCAATACGCAGGTGGAGAGAACTCAGAGCTGATATCGCTGAGCATAGACGTACAGAAGAAGAGCTAAAAGAAAGCGAAGAGCGCTACCGCCGCCTTGTTGAGTTCTCTCCTTATGGAATCGCTGTTCACTGTGACCGTACACTCGTTTATATGAATTCAGCAGGAGCAGGGATTCTGGGCGCAGATTGCCCGGAGAAGATTATCGGGAAATCCGTATTTGATATTATACATCCTGATTACAGGGAACTTGTCAAAAAGAGAATCCGTATGCAGGGGAATGGAAAAATAGCACCTCTTATAGAAGAAAAGATGCAGAGGCTCGATGGCAGTCCTGTAGATGTGGAACTCACATCGATCCCTATTGCCTATAAAGGTAAACTGGCGATATATGGTGTTTTTCAGGATATTACAGAACGTAAGCACGCTGAAGAGTCGATTCGTTCTCTGGCTCATCAGTGGCAGACCACCTTTGATGCGATAAATGATGCAATTATTCTTTTAGACGCAGAGCAGAAAATCCTGCGGTGCAATGTGGCTACGACGAACATCCTGGGAAAACCTGCAAATGAGATCATAGGTCAGAATTGTTACAAGCTTACACATTGCTGCGATGAACCCATCAAGGATTGTCCATTTGTAGAAATGAAAAACACCCGCAAAAGAAAAATCGCTGTTTTCCAGGTTAATAACAGATGGTTTGAAGTTGTTACAGACCCTTTATATGATGAAGCTGGCAATCTTAACGGGGCTGTACATATAATGATAGATATCACAGAGCGCAGGCAGACTGAGGAGACGCTGCGTGAAAGTGAAGAAAAGTACAGGGCTTTGATGGAAAATGCTGGCGACGCAATAATGATCGCAGATACTGATGGAAATCTGCTGGATGCGAATAAGAAAGCAGAGGAGCTGCTTGGTTACTCAAAAGAAGAGCTTTTAAGTATGAATCTCGTTCAGGTTCATCCAGAGGGTGCTGTGGAGATGCTCAGAAAGGATGGAACGACAGTTCCTGTGGATATAACTGGAAGCTGCATCGAATACGCTGGCAAAAAAGTGGTGCAGAAGATTTTCAGGGACATCAGCGAGCGCAGGCGTGTTGAGAAGAAGCTTGCACAGCTGCTGGAAGAACTGAAGCGTTCAAACGCAGAACTTGAACAATTCGCCTACGTCGCATCCCATGACCTGCAGGAGCCTCTGCGCATGGTAGCCAGCTATGTGCAGCTTCTGGAGCACCGCTACAAAGGGATACTCGATTCAGATGCGGATGATTTCATCGCTTTTGCGGCTGACGGCGCAGTGAAGATGCAGAACATGATCAATGACCTTCTGCAATATTCGCGAGTGACCACACGCGGGAAACCTCCCGCACCTACAGATTGCAATGTGATGATCGATTCAGTGCTTGCAGACCTGAATGTAGCTATTAAAGATAGTGGGGCCAATATAACCCGCGATA
>JAWOKW010000139.1:0-21352 GCA_033854095.1 Candidatus Methanoperedens sp.
GATAACTATCATCCAAGTTTCAGTATGAAACTTAATAATAGGTCATTGATCAGAACTTTAAATAATGGTTCTGATTTTGATATGAGGCGACATCAAGAGCTTTCTTCAGTTTATTATCCTGAAGGCACTATATATGCTTCTTATATAAATTCTCTAAAAGAAAAAAGAACTTTTTATCACAGTGAAACTTTTGGTATGTTAGTAGAGAAGTGGAAATCTGTAGAAATAGATGAATTGTCAGATTTTATTGCGGCAGAGGCGTTACATCAGCATTATTTGAAAATGTCTTCTGTATAATATACTCAGCAGCCGGCGCGGCGGCGGAGAATAACGGCGTACTATAGTTGGAAACAGAACCCCGAAAAGCAGGGTATGGCAACTATCAAGATTTTTTTTTGTTCCAGATAGTATAAAATAACCTACTAAAAAAACAAAGAAAATAACTATTATTATTTCAAAGATACTCAGAAATAAATAATAAATAAGAATAAAAAGCCATATAAAAGATGTTATTGTTCCGATTTCAAGCATTGTTTTTGCAGTTTTAAGATTGTCGTCTTTGATCGCTAAATAAGCAGTAATCCCTCCCAACATTCCGAAGATCAAAGGAGCAATAAACCACAAAGATAGTTTTGACTCAGTGGGAAGTTCATCAATTGTATCCCCAGTCGATTCCTCTTTCTGCTCCACGCTTAATAATAAGTTCTTTAAATAGATATATTTTAGGATTATTTCTTGGAAAATAATCCAAAACTCAGATTTATGCTGCAGCCAGCCGTTTTTCTAATTCTGCGATCTTGAGTTCAAGAGCAGCCACTTTCTCCATAACAGGGATGCGCTTTTCCAGAGAATCAAACTGTATATTCATCTCATTTCGCAGACTGGATATTTCCATCTTTGTTTCGTTCCGCAGGCTATCGATTCGTTCATTTGTTGAGTCAATCCGTTCATTCACAGAATCTATCTTAGTATCCATCTTTGATTCAAGGCTGTTTATCCTTTCTTCAAGACGTGCTATGTCTGCCTTTGTTTCGTTTCTAAGGCTGTCGATCCGTTCGTTCGTTGAATCTATCCGTGTATTGACAGCTTTTAGCTCTCCGATAATCTCATTGAGCTTTGGAGATATCAGCCGTTCTATTCCAGCAAGGAGCTTATCAGCAGGCATAATATAACCTCTCTATCTTCGAATACTTAAGATTTTCTCACACATTGTGGCAATCGACCTGAAAGTGTATACGCCGCCTGCAACGGTTGGTTTTGGCTCTGGCTCTTATTCTTCAGTTTATGATAGGTTGCAGTTTCATGGGATAAAGAACTATCAGAAATCACTATCCACAAAATTGATAACGCTGTTCTTCAGGTATTCCTATTACACGCCTGCCACCACTTACCGTTACCTTCCGCTTGAATACAATTGCAGGTTTGCGGAATTTATTTGCGATCTCCAGGGCTTTCTTACTGGATACTGCATCCACATACTGTTCCTCGCATTCAGAGCAGCGTGTGCCCGTAAGTCCAGTAATCACGATTTCACGACCCTGAATGGTTGATGTATATGGATATATGAAAAAGTGCCGCCTGATGTGTTACTAACATGCGCCGAACTATTTTTGATCAAAAACAGGCATTTTTTTCTCAAAATAAATGTTGAAAACATCTTCGCCAATCCCTGCCCCACCCACATACAAAGGTTGGGCGAGACCCTGCGCCGCTGCTTTCTATTCATGATTTCTATATGTTCGGCGCGACTTGGCTCTGTTGAGTACCATTTTATCAGGAACAACAAAACAGGGTATAGCAACCTTTAAGTTGATAAGTTCAATAACTATCCAGTAGTCAGTTGAAAACAGAAAACCCAAAAGCAGAGTATGGCAACAAAACACTTTGTTAAGGTGCAAGAATCAATGCATAGTTCAAAGTATTTGTGTTCGCTAAATTTCCACCATCCAAAATCCATAAACTCACGTGGATTTCTCAGAGGAGTCCTCCTCCTCAATGAATACAAATACGAATTAATATGCTTCTTTGATTGATTGTTGAAGAATGAGAAAGGAATTCACCGCTGTCATAGAACAGGATGAAGATGGTATTTATGTAGCATCTATACCCGAACTTGAAGGAGAAAAATAATAAACGACGCCTGCCCCGCCCCAAGAGTTGCAGCCCAAGCCCGCATCCCGCAGGGATAGACCCGCCCACATAGTACAGTCTGTAAATTCAGAAAATTATTTATAGGCTCTCATTCTAATAATAGACCTGGTGTAAGTATGAAAAGCATAATAATTCTTCTGCTCATATCACTTCTTCTTTTACCTTCGAATGTTGGGGCACTGAAAATGTTGTCTGGAGATCAGGTACGCGTTGATTCACCGATACAGGATGATGTTTTCGCATCTGGGGGTGCGATAGATATTAACGCTCCAGTTGATGGAGTGGTGGTCGCAGGCGGCAATATCAATATCAATGCACCTGTAAACGGGGATGTTTTCGCTGCAGGCGGTCAGATATCTGTGAATTCCGATGTTAAAGGGAAAATTGTCGCAGCAGGGGGAAATATAGATATTAAGGGTAGCGCAAAAAATGTCGTAATCGCTGGGGGAAATGTGAACATCAGTTCCTCTGCTCTTATAAGCAGGGACGCAGTAATTGCTGGCGGCAGCGTAAACAATGCAGGCAGGATTGATGGGAATCTGACTGTAAGAGCGGAAAATTTTCAAAATACAGGAAGTGCTGGTAGTGTAGATTTCAGGAAAAGCGAATTTTCTCAGGGTATCCAGCAGTTAATAATTGTATTTCGATTCCTGATAACTCTTGGATTCCTGATACTTGGGATAATCTTCATCAAATTATTCCCGACACAATTTTTTAAAGTTGAAAAAGAAATAAGGAAATCAACGCTGTTAAAGACGGTCGTGGGTTTTGTTCTTATAATCGTGTCAGCAGTTGTGATAATACTTGTTGCTGTAACTGTTGTTGGTCTTCCAGTTGCGGTAGTTTCTGCAATGCTGTTTATAACAGCACTTATGCTCACCACCAGTTTCGTTTCATTCACTGTGGGTAAGAAAACCCTTGACCAGTTCAAACTTAAGACCGGCGATATCTGGACATTCATAGTCGGTTTTATTATTCTGAACATTCTCTTTATAATTCCTTATGTTGGCGGTTTAATCCAGATTGTGGCAGTCAGTCTGGGCTTTGGGGCGGTTTGTTATGCCCTGCGCGAGGTCGAGCAGGGCATAACTCATAAAGACTATCAGGCTAAATAGTGTCTCTGTAGAGAGAAAACATTATGGCAGATATCAACATACTCAAGCAGTGATGATGGACAAAGATGCTATCGGTAAAGAAATCATAAATTTACTGTACGATGCAGGCGGGATAATAAAGATATGGCCCAAAGACAACGCTAAGGGCTGGCGGCTGCATGGAGATAAATGGAGTCCTTTTTATATCAATTTGAGATTGATAAGCAGTAAAAAGAACTGTAAACTGATTCTGGACAGAATTGGAAAAGGCATGTCTTTTTTAATTAAAAATGAAATCAGTGAAGCAAGTAAATTAGTAGGCGTAGCAACAGCGGGCATCCCGATTTCAGTGATAATTACATATATATCAGGCATACCTTCGTGTTATACCAGAAAAATAGAAAATGCACAGACGATAGATGAGTTAAGAAAAGCACTGAAAGGGTATGGGGATCATGATGTCATCGAGGGTGACCTGAACAACGGAGATAATCTCGTAATAATTGATGATCTGATCACGGATGGCGGCTCAAAATTAATGGCTAAGGAATTAATTGAATATGCTGCAAAAGAAAAAAAATTATCAATTACATGCAACAATGTTGCTGTCGTGATAGATAGAGAACAGGGAGGCGCTGAGGAACTAAAGGAGGCGGGACTGGATGTGCATGCGTTGATCCCATTCAAAACAAAAGGGATTTACTGGCTAAAAGATAAATTTAAAGATGATGAATTCAATTTGCTCCATGATTATCTTAGTGATGACAGCAAATATCAGGATGAAATGTTCAGGGAAAAACTCTTACATAGACTACTCATATAAACAAGATGAAAGCAGGCTGAGGTTTATGAAAATGAACGCAAATATCAAAGCGGAACTTATCTCAATTGGAGCGATCGATATCGATACTTCCCTGCTCGGAAGAATCACCATTCCCACAGCAGGACCAGGCGCAGGTGGCAAGGCTTTTTTCTTCAGGTCTGGCAAACACAGGGTAAGGCTCGTGGTAGACCATGGCTCACCTCTCTCTGCTATCAGGGATAATGGCGACATTGTGATATTGAAAGGCGGAAAAGAGCTTGTAAGGGGAACTATAGAAGAAGAACTCATCCACTGTCCTGAGCAGGCATACATCACGATGAGCGAGAGATGTATCTATGACTGCAAGTTCTGTCCTGTGCCTAAACTGAAAGGGAAGGTCAAGTCCACAGAAGAGCTTCTTGCTCTTGTAGAAGAGGCGCATAGCCTTGGTAAAATGAAAGGTATCTCAATAACATCAGGTGTTGAAGCATCTCCTGAAAAAGAAGTAGCAAGAGCAGTAGAACTGGTTAAGGCTCTGGGCAAATACAATGTCCCAATAGGCGTATCTGTCTATCCAACGAAAGACTCATCCCGCCTTTTGAAAGAGGCAGGGGCGAGCGAGGTTAAATACAATGTCGAGACGATGGACAGGCAGATTTATGAGAAATACTGTAAAAAACCCCCCCTTGACTTCACACTTGAATGCCTGAAAGATGCTGTCAGGATATTCGGGAAAAACCATGTATTCACGAACTTCATAGTCGGGCTTGGAGAGACTGATAAAACTGTTGAAAAACAGTATGAAGAGCTGGCAAAAATGGGCATCATCCCGATTATCAGGGCAGTCGGAGTGCATCCTCTCAGGTTCGGTGAGCTGGAAGCTGAACGCCCGACCAAGGAAAGGCTTCTCAAACTCGCAAAAATGGCGCGCAGGATTCTGGATAAATATGGACTTGATGCTGGCGCAGCAAAGACCATGTGCCTGCCGTGTACTGGATGCGACCTGAACCCGCATATAGATCTATGATCGAGAGGCTTGAAATTCCGTATCAGGATATTGAGCTTATACATAAAGAACTTGAAGAAAATATGCCGTATGAAGCCTGCGGTGTTCTGATAGGGACCATAAATGGGAGTACAGCGCATGTGGAAAAAACCCTGCCTGTCAAGAATGTCAGGCGTACAAGGAGAAGTTTTGAACTTGACCCAAAAAAATATTATGAGTTATGGAACGAAGCCGAAAGAACTGGTAAGGAAATAGTTGGAATATACCACACGCATCCTGTCTCATCAGCAGTTCCTTCACTCTGGGACAGGGAAACGATGGAAAACGCTACTTCAGTGTGGCTCATCGCAGGCGCTGATAGGATGAGGGCTTATATCTGGGATGAGGGTATTAAGGCTGTGAGATTAATAGAATATTGATGCTATCCAGAAAATTAAGCATTATTTCTTCAAGTTCTTTTAAATCTGAGTACGACTTTGTACAGACTGAAAGATATGTTGAATTAACAGGTGGTCTCGACACAGAGAAAAATCTTAAATAGTCCTGCTGACGATTAAAAAGCCAATATGAGATTGGTGATGAAATTCGGCGGCACTTCTGTAGGCGACGGCAGCCGTATGAGACACGTCGCAGAGCTTGCGAAAAAATACCGCGATGACGGCAATGAAATTATCCTCGTGACTTCTGCCCTGAGCGGGGTTACTGACGCGCTGCTCAAACATGCCAAGGAAGCTGCCGACGCAGGGAAAACCTCTCTGATAAAAGAATTCATCGCAGACCTGACAAAGCAGCACCACCAGGCAGCGCATGATGCCATAAATACGAACGGGATCGTAGAAAAAGTAACACATGAAATAGACTCGCGCATAGAAGAGCTTGAAAAAGCACTTATAGGCATCTGTTATCTCGGCGAGCTGACAGCGAGATCGATCGATTACATCTCCTCATACGGCGAGCGTTTGGCTGCTCCTGTCCTGTGCGGTTCACTGAACTCGATTGGGGTGAAATCCTGCGCCTTCACGGGCGGTGAAGCCGGGATAATAACCACAGATGAATACGGCAATGCCAAACCCTTGGAAATAACCTATTCTTTTGTGAAGGAAAGAATAGAACCGCTGCTCGGCGAGCGCATCCCTGTGATTACAGGTTTCATTGCAGAGAGCGAAACAGGCATTATTACAACGCTTGGCAGGGGAGGTTCTGATTTCTCAGCATCGATAATAGGGGCTGCATTGAAAGCAGATGAGATATGGCTCTGGAAAGAGGTACACGGCATCCTGACGACTGACCCGCATATCGTTCCTGAGGCACAGACCATACCTGTTATCTCATATATCGAAGCCATGGAACTTTCGTATTTTGGCGCCAAGGTACTCCATCCAAGAGCGATTGAACCTGCAATAAGGCACGGAATCCCGGTGCGTGTGAAAAATACCTTTCATCCTGATTTCCCAGGCACGATCATAGTAAAAGACCAGAAACAGAGCAGGGATATAGTAAAAGCTGTCACTGTGATTAAGAACGTCGCGCTTATAAATATTTCAGGTGCAGGGATGGTGGGAACAATAGGTGTGGCAGCGCGTGTGTTCACGACACTGGCGAATGCCGGGGTCAATATTATAATGATTAGCCAGGGTTCTTCAGAAGCTAACATCTCACTCGTGGTGGATGATGCTCACCTTGATAAGGCAGTGAAAGCAATAAAGTCAGAATTCAAAAACGGCATAATTAAAGAAGTGACCCAGGACAGGAATATTTCTGTTGTGGCTGTCGTGGGTGCAGGCATGGCAAACACTCCAGGAGTAGCTGGCAGGGTTTTTGGTGCGCTTGGAAAATCAGGCGTGAACGTGATAATGATAAGCCAGGGGTCATCCCAGCATAACATCTCTTTTGCCGTAAGCGAAGATGAAGCTAAAAAGGCGGTTGCTGTGCTTCATAAGGAATTCAGCCTTGAGCGTGAGAAATAAAGCTTTTAATCAGTAGATTCATTAGAAAGCCGAATTAATATGATAGACATCGCAATCCCAAAAGGCAGTCTTGAGGAACAGACGCTTCTTTTGTTCAAACAGGCAGACCTTGAAATAAAAAAAACAGACCGTGAATATAATCCAACTGTTAAGGACCCAAGGATACGGAAAGTAAAGATACTTCGTCCGCAGGAAATCCCAAAATACATTGAAGAGGGTTATTTTGATCTTGGCATATCTGGAAAGGACTGGGTAATTGAGTCAGATTCTGATGTGGTTGAGGTCACAGATATGTTCTACAGCAAACAGGGGGAAGGAACTGTTAAAATCATAGTTGCAGTACCGAACGAGCGGGATATCAGGAGCGCAAAAGATATAAAGCCTGGAAGCAGGGTCTCAACAGAATACCCAAAGCTAACAAAGAAATTTTTTGATAATCTCGGCATACCAGTGGATATACGCTACTCATACGGCGCAACAGAAGCAAAGGTGCCTGAACTTGTGGATGTGATTGTGGACCTGACAGAGACAGGCTCGACCCTGCGGAAAAACGGGTTGAAAATCGTGGATGTGATACTCGAATCCACAACAAAGCTCATCGCTAATAAGAAAAGCTGGAAAGATGCTGTGAAAAGGAAAGAGATCGAGGAGATAAAAATCCTGCTGCTTGCTGTGCTTGAGGCGCGGGGCAGGGTTTTTATCGTGATGAACGTCCATGAAGACAAGCTCGATGCTGTTGTCAGCGCTCTTCCTGCAATGAAAAAACCCACCGTCTCAAAGCTCTATAAATCAGATTACTACGCAGTGGAGACTGTTGTAAGCAAGAGCGAGATCAATATACTTATCCCGAAACTCAAGAGTGTTGGAGCAGAGGATATCCTTGAGATGGATATAAGTAAGATAGTGCACTAAAGGATTGTTGAAAGGAGTAAAATATCTGGATGGAAAATCTCTGGAATAAAGACGTTGAAATGAAATTCTTTACCGAATCAGTTGAATCCGCTACTCCTGAACAGTTGTTTTATGTTACTGACAGTAGTAAATATGTAGCATACTGGCCAAAAAGTTATCCAGGTAAGAAAACTACACTTCAAAGTAGAAATTCATTGATCGGAAATTTTACAGAGAAATGGACAACTGATTTGATTCAAAAAATTATAAAAGATAAGGGATTATTTGCTGTTCAGGGTGCAATTTGTGAAGAGATTGCTTTGACAAATATGTCTCCAGCAGATGTTGTTATTTCTAATAATAAGAATATAAACCAAGAGCCAGAGGATATTTTGGCAATATTTGAAGTAAAGATGTCTATTGTTTGGAATTGGGAATTTAAGAATGATAAGTCTGGAATAAATTTAACCTGCGTAGGTGATTATAAAACACATCAGGGAAACCCTGGGCTACTCAGGTCAGATTCAATGTTAAAAGCAATTGGCAAAAGCATCAATATACGAGTTTCAAATTCTAAAGCTTCAAAAATACCAATTATTATCATGGGAAATACGCCGATCACAAATAGCTATTATTCCAAAGTTGATCATTTAAAAGTTGCTGGAATCGTACAAGGGTTCTGGTCTGTTAATCCCAAACCTTTAGATGATAACGGCGAAAACATTAAGAAAACGGAGAAACAAGGTTTCTACCGATTTGATAATTTTGATGAATTGCAAAATTCCCTTGAATTTTTATTATCTGAAGATAGAAATTACTTTTCCAGTATGAAAAGTAGAGAAGAACTCGGTAAAATTATTGAATTAGCAAACAAAGAAAAAGCATATGAGAAAAAGGGCGAAGTTTTTTTAAAACTTCTAAAAGAGTGAAATAATATAATTTATGGATGCAAAATTTAAGCGTGATGGAACTAAAACAAGTTCTTTTGGAACGCCAGGGAGAATTAATCATGATTCCTCAGAATTTTATAATAGCAAACTGTATTCCGATAAAAAGCCACCCAAATATGTTAAATTTATTGAAAACTTAATACTTCCTGAGAATCTTGATAAAATATATTGTAAGTCAAGTGAAATAATGGATGAGGTTCCTGATTATAGCATCCATTTAATGGTTACTTCACCTCCATATAATGTAAAAAAAGAATATGATGAAGATCTCTCCTTAGACGAGTACAGGACATTATTAAAAACAGTTTTTAAGGAAACCTATAAAAAGTTGGTGACAGGTGGCAGAGCCTGTATAAACGTGGCAAACCTTGGAAGGAAACCTTATCTTCCTCTGCATAGCTATATTATCGAGGATATGCTTGATATTGGTTTTTTAATGAGAGGAGAAATTATATGGAATAAGGCATCAAGCGCCAGCCCTTCAACAGCCTGGGGAAGCTGGTTATCGGCTGCCAATCCAGTGTTGAGAGACATTCATGAATACATCCTGGTTTTTTCTAAAGAGTCCTTTTCAAGAAAACGAGGAAATAAAATAGACACCATCACCAGAGAGGATTTTGTTGGATGGACAAAAAGCGTCTGGACATTTCCAGCAGTTTCAGCAAGGAGCATCGGTCATCCTGCGCCGTTTCCAGAAGAATTACCCCACAGGCTGATTCAATTATATACTTTTAAAGAAGATGTAGTTTTAGACCCATTTTGCGGTAGCGGTACTGCCTGTCTTGCAGCCTTAAAAGATGGCAGGCGCTATGTAGGGTATGATATTGAAGAAAAGTATGTACGGTTAGCCAATCAAAGAATTAAACTTCATACAAGCCAGAAGACATTATTTGAAAACAACCAGCTTTCAATGCCAAATGAAACGTTAACACAAGAAGTTGTTAATAGAATTGAAGTATAAAAAATAATCCCAGATAAATTTTAAGTTTATGCTAAAAATCACCACGCCATCACGTCTTCACGTTACCCTCATCGACATGAACGCAAGCATCGGGCGCGTGGACGGCAGCATAGGAATAACGCTGGATAAGCCTGCCATAAGCATTGCTGCTGAGAAATCAGATAATATTGAAATAACAGGTGCAAGTGAACACATCAGGCGCATGCGAGATACTGCTATGCGCCTTTTGCCTGAGAAAGCCGGCATACGCATCCAGATACAGGAAGATTATCCTTCCCATGTCGGTCTCGGCTCTGGAACGCAGGCGTCCCTTGCAGCAGCAATGGCTGTGAACAGGATATATTCGCTCGGCATGAGCGTGTATGAGCTTGCAGTGAAGGCAGGTCGCGGCGGGACAAGCGGTATTGGAGTAGCAGCGTTTGAAAAAGGAGGCTTTATCATAGACTGCGGGCACAGCTTCAAGGAGAAAAAGGACTTCCTTCCTTCCTCAGCAAGTAAGCTTCCTCCTGCGCCTGTTCTGCTGAGAAGGGATTTTCCAGAATGGGATATTGTGGTTGCGATCCCTGAGCTAAAAGGCGCATCATTAGAAAATGAAGTAAGCATATTCAAAAAGGAATGTCCTGTGCCTTTGCGAGATGTGGAGAGGCTATCGCACATAATACTTATGCGCCTTCTTCCGGCACTGGTCGAGGAGGATATTGCGACCTTTGGCGGCTGCATAAACTCTATCCAAGCGCTTGGTTTCAAGAAAAAGGAAGTGGAGCTTCAGTCTGTTTCTTCAAAGTTGATGCGGGCTCTCAGGGATAGCGGCGCATACGGCGCAGGTATGAGTTCGTTCGGTCCTGCCGTGTATGCTTTTGGCGAGAAGCCGGGGGAACTTAAGAAAATAGCAGAGGAATTCCTTGCAGGGAAAGGGCAGGTTTTTATCACGAAGGCAAGGAACGAAGGGGCAAGGGTAGAAATATTTAAATCATTAGGAACATAAACATTAGGATTATGTTCCTGTTTATTGATAGAACGGATGAACTTGAGTACCTGGAGGACAGGTACAGTCGTGATGGCTATGATTTCATAGTGATTTACGGCAGAAGGAGGATAGGCAAGACCGAGTTGATAAAGAACTTTGTAACCGGAAAGCCTCATATTTATATGCTTTGCAGCAAAGCAGGTACGGCTGCTAATATTTCAAAACTCAAGCAGGAGATAGCAAAATTTCTTCAAGAGCCTGTAATTGCTTCAGAAAATCTCGAAGAAATATTTTCTCATCTTGTAAAAAAAGTGAGTTATAAGTTGATAGTTGTACTGGATGAGTTCTCATATATTGTTGAAAAGGATGATTCTGTGCCTTCACTGTTCCAGGTAGTTATTGATGAAGTGCTGAAGAACAGGAATATAATGCTGATATTTTGTGGTTCAAGTATAAGTATGATGGAGAGTTTGCTTGGATACAAGAATCCTCTTTACGGCAGGAAAACAGGTCATTTGAAGATAGATTCCCTGAAGTTCAGGTATCTTCGGGAATTCTTTTCCGGGAATACAATAGAAGAGACTATAAGAATCTATGCTATCTTGGGTGGAATACCGTTCTATCTTGAAAAGTTCAGAGCGAATAAATCCGCGCTTTCAAATGCGATGGCTGAGATTCTTTCAAAAAAGGGCAGACTTTATGAAGAAGTTGATTTTCTTCTTAAGGAAGAATTCAGAGAGCCAGATATTTATAAATCGATCCTCTCGGCGATAGCCTCAGGAAATTCAAAAGTTGCTGAAATCGCAAACAAAACAGGGATAAAGGCTTCGGACATGGACAGGTATTTGAAAGTGCTTATTATACTTGGCATAATCAGAAAAGAGATGCCAATAACTGAGAAAAAAAGCAAAAAGACGCTGTATATGATAGAAGATAATTTTTTTGACTTCTATTCCTTATTTTTCGAACCATATCGCTCTGATATTGAACTGGGAGAAATGATATATGTTGAGCAAAATCTGAAAACAAAGTTCAATGCTTACGTTGGTAGAAAATTTGAAAACCTTGTAAGTAAAGAAGCAATAAGGATTGTCTCACCTTTTCCCATATCAAAGCTGGGCAGGTGGTGGGGTTTCTACAGAGAGAATGAACAGAGAAAAGAGCTTGAAATAAAATACTTGAAGAACTGAAAGAAAAGGCAAAATTCGTCAACTGGCATAATGAAAAAAGGCAGCAATACTATGCTATATTCGCAAAAAGTTTTTCAATAAAGACAGAACATGCGCTATGTATCGATTTAAAGGATATGGATTACTTAAATTGACACACTGAACAATCCTGTTTTCAGTTCTTCTATCTTGAATTTCACATCAAAGAACTGTTCTGTTACCCATATATTGGTCTTTGTGTGAAGTGTGATCATCCTTGTCGTAAAAGAGCCGCCTCCTGCGATGGCAAAATAGGGAATTAACTGGTCAGCTAAATAAATATCAACGCCTGCACACGATTTTAGCTCTGTAAGTATCAATTCTGCGGCGTTGCTTCCCACCTTCTCAGATTTTAAGCCTGGTTCTCCTAGTGCGACTCCCCCGGCAGTGCCGCACCACAGAGTAATGCCGCTCCCAGTTGAGGAATAATCCTTGATCTCAAATGAAAGCTTCGTATCGTATCCTTCATAGCGTAATATTTTTTCAGCAGCCGCAGCCTGTCTTTGTGCCACATGGGCAGGCAGATTTGATGAATGAGATATCCCTTCCACAGTGCTGCATGTATTTTTGTCAAAACTTGTTTTCTTTAACTCCGAGGGGTTGATAACAGCTTCGATACAGCCTCCTCCGCGTGGATAATACCCTCTGCATAAAATCCTGAGTTCACAATCGTATCCCATCTTAGAAAGCGCACCCAGTGTCACGAATCTGAGATAATCGATGGAAGGCGACCATGAAACATCAGTTCCACCGATGACTTTTATCTTGATTGTTGTGGGCGCATACCAAGCCGCAGGCATGAGGCACTGAAGAAGAAGCGAGATGCTGCCCGCGGTTCCAATATCGATATCATATGTCCCGCCTTTAACTTTTCCTGGCTTGAAACTCAGGTATGTGGAATGAAGCGAACATCCTTTGATCTCTGCTTCGCAGATGGATGCTGCGCTCTCCACAGCTTTTACATGCTGTGCTGCAAGCCCGGGTTTGGGTCTATTTTTTCTGATATTCTCGATTTCAACTGGCTTTCCAGTGACTGCGGAAAGTGCAACTGCGGTTCGCAATATCTGACCGCCGCCTTCACCGTATGACCCATCTATCTTCATGACTCTACGACTGCATCCCTGAGATTTATTCTAAAGATTTGAGCAATCCCACATGCTGTCCATGCGTTCAGTGCCCAGGCAAAGCCTATGAATACAGGCAGTCTCTCGCCAAATGCATAGCTCCAGAGTCCGCTGGAAGCTCCCAGTAGTTCCATAGTACTGCCAAGCGCTACCGCAACTGCGGCAAACGCCATGTTCCAGTCGAGAGTTTGCCTGTTATTATAAAATAGACCTGTAATGGCGAATGCTGTATAAATCGTAATGATCTCTTTGGTGATTATCTGAAAATAACCCTCAAACTGCAGGAATAAAACGAAGGCGAGCAATATTAAAATAAAGGGAGCATGCCTGAACCTCGAACCCTTCAGATTGACATACGCAAAAGCGCGCTTTAAGAAGTGAGCGACACCGAGAATCATAATAATAAAGATTGGTACTGCAAACAATGCAAAAAGCGGAGGTGCTGCACCATCAAGATATGCCCACATTCCAGCGAGCACAGCAAAACGTTCTACGAAATACGAAATTAGAATTGAGGTCAAAGAAACTGCTACAAGATACTTAGTTTTCATTCTTCTAACGAACCATGCGACAAAAAGAAGCGCAAGGATAAAGCTGAACGTAAACTCAGGTGAGGATTTCGCTAAGTATCCGCCAGAAACAAAACCAAAAAGCGCAAAGATGGCTATTAGAAAAAAAATGGTCAGATTAATTCTTTTTCGTTTTATGCTTTCGGATGTATCAGGTTTTTTGCTCATAGACCATTTTGAGATATCATTCAGGATCTGTAAAAATGCAGGCGTGAAGTATTTCAGAAGCGGCAGCCTTGCAGCATCATAGAGAAAGAAGTCTGAGCCTATGTTGAAAAGCGTATCCCAGCTCGGGATTTTTAGAAGTGTATGGATGCCCCATGTATAAAGTTTCGCCACCTCTGGGTCCGGGCGCTGCCAGTTGCCATCAGATGAATGTTTATATGGCAGGGATGAGAAGTCAAATCTCTGCGAGGCATCGCCAAGACCCCTCTTGTATGCAAGGTTTATGTGCTCTATTTCCTGGACAGGGTTCTCAAAACCCATGAGCTGTGAGGCGATCGCATCTGCTGTTACCACGCTGTTGGAAGCCACGATGGTGTTAAATTCAACAGGCTCGCAGGAGAGTGGACCTATTGTTTCACCGCCTATGCTGCCGTCGATTATTGTCAGGTTTGGAGTAAAAGCATGATTTATCCAGTATATCACTTCGTCTATTCCGAGCTTGTGGTACCGCGCCTTGTCTATCTCAGGCAATGTGCCGTACATGTTTTTCATACCCAGAGTTACACCAGTCAGGAGATGCGTCTTCATTGAAGGTATGGAGATTATCACATCTGCATCCAGCATCTCTTTAGACACGCGCTCTTTTGGCATCAGGCTCCCCTCTCCAAAATCAAAGTACACGATTTTCGTGTCAGAAAGATTTACGAGCTTTACACTTTTCTGCGCAGCCCACTCGATCCAGCCCTCTGCTTTTGCATTGCTCCAGAACTTTGTCCAGATCATATCAGCATCACAGATCATAGGCTCACCGCCTGATGCACGAACCATATCCACCACAGTTCCAGCAATTTCCTTAGTTGTATAAGTCGCAGCTATCTCAGGCACGCCACCACAGATATTTACCTTGATTAGAACTCTATCGCCGCGCTTAACGAAACTCTGCATTCCGCCAAGAGCATCGACTGCCGCCCCTACTGCCTGCGGGGAATCATGTATACCATGCTGAATATCAGGATAACGAACAACAGAATATTCAGCCTTCACAATTTGTCTCCTGCTTTTCACGTCATTATGAGAGTAGAACTCTTTTGAGACTCTCCTGCGTTTTGATAATAAAAGTGCACAGGCGTATCCCATGTATATCCAGAGTGGATACAAAGCAAAGAGCACAATAACAACAAGAAGCGGAACATCTTTTTTGTAAATGCCGGTAATATCAGAGTGGAACATAAATTCTGAGCCGCTCATACCATTGCAGATTAACGGAAAAACACATCTGAACACATCTTCATAGAGCATCAAACTGAATAAGAGAAAGGAAAGCACAATAAGCAGACCGAGAGTAATCTTAGCAAGCCTCTCTATCCCCAGTTTTTTGCCTGCAAAATAAAGTACCAAACCAGCAGCAAAGAGCGCGGGTGGGTCTAATAAAAAACTCATGCCTTAATCTTCATGTGAAGACAACACAGAAGCTGGTGTTGCAAGGGTGCTGATTTCATCTTTAAATCGATATTCTCTATTAATACGATTACCTCTTTTTTCAAGTAGATTGTCCCTGTGCATTCTTGCCAGATATGTGGACACAGTGCTGAGACTGATGCTTCCGTAAACATTTTCATATCGCGCCTTTACATCAAGAGAAGAGAACCATGCCCCTCTATATTCGAATCGTAAAAACATCTCTAATCGCTCTTTTAACGTGAGATTGGGCTCATCGATGCCAGAAGAAAAGGATTTTTCTTGAACCTCTGGATCACTCTTTGCGACCGATTGTATGAACTTGACAGCAGACATGGCTAAAAACTCGCCTTCGAATTGTGCAGAAGCGCGAGTTCCATCATCCTGAACTAAATAAATCTGGACTTCATCGGCTTCGATCGAGTTTATATAATTTATAGCCAGCTTGGCTGAGTCAGGTCCTTTGTAACTTATACTGCCTGTATTTTTCCCTTCGATTTCAAGCCGTATTTTCATGCTGCCTCAAGATATGAATATGAACGCTGTTCGCCTGATCGAGACGAACAGCGACGCCTTCGGAGCACCCGGATTTCCCCTCCGATGTCTCCATTCTGTGTGATATATTGTAAACAACGTTTCAAATGAAGTTCATCCTATATAAGCTTTCAATAGAAATAAAGGTTAATTTAAGTTGTAAACAAGAAATATTGTATAATAATGTCTATTCAAGAAACATATCCTTTTAAAACTGTATTAATAAATCAGACTACGGAGAATGTTTGATTATGCTTAAAAACTCACAGAATTTTCAAGAGCAATTCTCCATTTGAAATAAAGGGGTAGCGTTTTTTTCAGTTATATGTACTTATTCACAAATTTTTACTTGAAATTGAGGTTAATTGAGCTTTATTATCGAATTAGATTCATAACAAGATATATTCAAAAAATATGTATTTTTAACAACTTGAAAGTAAATTAAACCCTAAATAAAGCTTAAATATTATTAAACATCTGTAGAAGTATGAGAATCATCTTTCCATTTGAAATAAAGGGGTAGCGTTTTTTTAGTTAAACACAGTTATTCACAGTTTTATGGACTAATCCCCAAGTTCTGTTTTCAGTTCGCCATAAAAGGCAAGCAGAAGCTTTGTGGCTCTATTCTCTTCATTTAGAGAAAATGTCCTGATTTGTTTCCCCAGCTTTTTCTCAATAACTATATTATTCTCAAGAAGAGGTTCAAGTACTCTGGCAACGCTGGAATGATATAACCCGGTTCCCTGCGCTATTCCAGAAAGATAATTGATATCATTTTTGTTTTTTATAAGATATTCCAGCACAATCAATTGCGCCGTTTTACCAAATAGCTTTTCAAGTGGGCTCATAGTTCAATCTTCCTTTACTTGTTTATGTGCACATATAGTTTGTTGTTTATTGATGTAGTTTGACGATAAATCGAAAAGTACACGTATTAAGATATCAGGCTGTAAAAACACAGAAGTTAAATATTACACTGCATAGATTAAGGCTCAGATGCTAACCAACGAAGATATAAAAATACTTATTAAGAAATACGCTTTGCAGAACGCGGTCAAGTATAACAAAACACCGCAGGCAGGAGCGGTCATAGGCAAGATCATGGCAAATCCTGAACTTCGCTCGCAGGTTAAGGAAATAACTCTTCTTACGCAGCAGGTCATCAGTGAAATAGAGCAGATAACGCCCAATTCAAGAGAAGAAGAATTGAATAAGCTTGCGCCCGAACTCGTTGCCGAACTGAAAGAAAAGAAGGAACCAGATAAAGGCTTACCTCCACTTGAACTCGATGCGCCCCTTGTGATGAGGTTTGCTCCAAACCCAAATGGTCCGCCCACTATCGGAAGCGCAAGAGGTATTGTAGTCAATTCCGAATACACAAAGAAATATCACGGCAGGCTCATCATCCGCTTTGATGACACAGACCCTGCGACCAAGCGCCCGATGCTTGAAGCTTATACATGGTATCTTGAGGACTGTGAATGGCTTGAGGCAAAACCCGATGAAGTCATAATAGCATCAGACAGGATACCTCTGTATTATGATGCTGCTGAGCAGTTGATCCAGAAAGGCGGAGCTTACGTATGTTTCTGCGAGCAGGAAGTCTTCAAGGCTCTAAAGGATGTAAAAGCAGCCTGCCCACATAGGGAGCAGGGAGTTGAGAAAAACCTTGAATTCTGGCACAGGATGATTTCAGGTGATTATAAAGAACAGGAGGCTGTGCTTCGCATCAAGACAGATATACGCCATAAGGACCCTGCAATCAGGGACTGGGTCGCTTTTCGCATCATCAAAACGCCCCATCCGCGTGTGGGTGACAGATACAATGTCTGGCCTCTTCTTGATTTTGAAGGCGCTGTTGAAGATCATCTCTGCGGGACGACGCTTATTATCCGTGGAAAAGACCTGATGGATAGTGAAACGAGGCAGAGATATATATATAAATACATGGGTTGGACATATCCAAGGACCCTGCACTGGGGACGTGTGCAGATTCATGAGTTCGGGAAGTTAAGTACAAGCGGTCTTAAGAAGGCAATAGCTGAAGGAATCTACACAGGATGGGATGACCCGCGAGTTCCTACAATCAGGGCGCTTCGCAGAAGAGGCATAATGCCAGAAGCTCTGCGGAAATTCATGATCGACCTAGGGCTTGGCGAAACTGACATCAGCCTGAGTTTAGACACGCTGTACGCAGAGAACAGGAAGATTATCGATCCGATCGCTAACAGGTATTTTTTTGTATGGGACCCTGTTGAACTCAATATCGAAGATGCTGAACCAAAAGTTGCAAAAGCTCCGCTCCATCCATCCAGAAGCGATATGAGGGAAATACCCGTAGGGACGCCCGCAGGGACGCCTGCAGGAACGACAGTGCTGGTCTGTAAAGCCGATGTTAACATCTTAAAGTTGGGAGAAAGACTGCGTCTGAAAGACCTTTATAATATCCAGATAACAGGTATCTCTCCTCTGAAAGCAAAGTTCATAGGCACGGATATGGATCTTGTCAGGAAAGAGAAGGCGCGCATCATCCACTGGGCTCCGCCTGATGGGCGCAGGGTAAGGGTTCTTTCTCCTGATGGTGATTATACAGGCGTGGGCGAGCACGGAATAGAGAAAGAACTGGGTAAAGTTGTGCAGTTCGAGAGGTTCGGATTTGTGAGGATCGACAGGGTGGAAGATGGGATTGTGGCGTATTTTACTCATAAATAGCGTAAAAACATCATATTGAAAAAATAGCTATTTTTCAGGTGGAATTATTATACATTCCTTTCTTATAACATTCATTCATTCTATAGCAATCATACAAAGATATTGACATGGTATAATAGCTTAACATAGCAATATAGATTTCATCTATCATAAGACAAAATAAATGAAATTCAAATTGGTCATTTCTATTAAGTTCTGATGCATCATCCAATACTTTATTAATTCTTATTTGTATGTCTGTGGTTTTGATTATCTCTTCGATTTTCTTTTTAATCAAATCACATTCAATATCTTTATAATCTCTACTATTATAGTATTTTATAAAATCTTTAATTGCTTTATCATCATGGGTTAAATTGGATAATGGTATCAAATTCATATTATTTCATTGTCATGTCCAGGTTCAACATCAATCATAGACTCAAGCATTGGATTTCTAATCTTTCGTACATCAAAGAAACATATCACCATTTCACCTTCCATAAATGATAACAGGCTTTGATACATCTACCATTATTTAATACTTCCGAATTGTCGATATATTTTGTTATAAATGTTAGTAGTTATGGGTTCTATCACGCCAGATACCATAGAAACATTAAAATCAGCATCTTGCATATTACAGGTAATGCTGCGTCATATCATCTCAATGAAGGATTTTTCACGGGATGAGATAGATATTATTTTAAAACGAGCAAAAGAATTTGAACCTGCAGCAAAGGGTAAAAAGTCTGACATGCTTTCAGGCAAGCTCCTTGCCACGCTTTTTTATGAACCAAGCACAAGAACAAGGCTTTCCTTCGAAACAGCTATGAAGCGGCTTGGTGGAGAGGTAATCGATATGGGTTCGATCGAATCAAGTTCTGTTGTTAAAGGAGAGACGCTTGCAGATACCATACGGGTGATAGGGAACTATGCAGATGCGATCGTTTTGCGACACCCGCGCGAAGGTGCTGCGAGAATGGCGGCAGAATACTCAAAAGTCCCGATAATCAATGCAGGTGATGGGGCAGGGCACCATCCAACACAAACATTGCTTGACCTTTATACGATTATGCGCGAGAGTTCTCTTTCTGAGCTGAAAATCGCACTCATCGGAGACCTCAAGTACGGCAGAACAGTGCACTCACTCGCGTATGCTTTATCGCTCTATCGCGCCGATATGACACTTGTTTCGCCGGCACAGCTAAGGATGCCTGATATGATCAAGAAAGATCTGAAAAAGCAGGGAGCTATCATTAGTGAGACCACGAATATCGAGGATATTATCGGAGAGGTTAATGTGATATATATAACACGGATACAGAAAGAACGCTTTCCTGACCCGGCAGAGTATCTGAAGGTGGCTGGCAGTTATAGAGTAACAGAAGAACTCCTTAAAAAAGCCCGCAGTGGTCTTATTGTAATGCATCCCCTGCCGCGTGTGGATGAGATAGACCCCGCTGTTGACAGGACAGAGTTCGCGCGGTATTTTGAACAGGCGTTTTATGGCGTTCCTGTGAGGATGGCGCTTCTTGCAATGGCGATGGAGGCAATATGACAGAAAAAGAGATGCGTGTGCGTCCTATAAGACACGGCACTGTGATAGATCACATCACAGCAGGGCAGGCGCTGAATGTACTTCGCATACTTGGTATATCTGGAACAACAACTGCTGTTGTGAGTGTTGCCATGAACGTTCCAAGCAGGTTTCTGGGATCAAAAGATATAGTGAAAGTAGAGGACAGAGAGCTTAAAGAAGAAGAGGTTGACAGGATCTCATTGATCGCACCCAGTGCCACTATCAACATCATCCGTGACTTTGAGGTAACAGAAAAATACCGTGTTGAACTGCCTGAGCGCCTCGAAGGCGTGGTTAAATGTACAAATCCCAACTGCATCTCAAATACGAACGAGCCTGTTATTTCAAAATTCAGTGTAAATAAAAAGCCTGTTGAGCTGCGGTGTATTTACTGCGATCACGTGATTTCTGAAGGGATAGCAGAGCATTTGATTTAATGTATCATTCGTTTCAAATTTACTCTGCAAAAGGTTCATTACCCCCATGATATTGGCTATTTTACCCTTCGGTACCTGAAACCTCAGTTGTATCTTATCTCGGGTCTTTACCAGATACTCTTGCTTTTGTTCTTTGATTTTATCTTTCTCATGTGGTTTTTCTGGTAACTCAGGTTCTTGAGGTTTTGAAGTCTCTTCTTTCTTCATTTGACTGCAACAAAATGCTTCACTGATGATGATCTCATTCCCTGATAACACACTTCTGCGGATATTCAAGCGTGCATTTCTGGATAAGAACAGCCACAGGGTTCAGGTCACTGGAATATGTCTCGCATCCAAGGCGCAGCGCCTCAAGCGGGATTGCGCCGCCGCCTCCGAAAGGGTCAAGCACCTTTGGGGGCACGCCGTTGTTGGCTTTCAGTATGTCTTCCTTAGCTTTTTCAATAATGGCAGGATTCAGGGAATTCTCCCACTTTGAGAGCTCGATGATGAACTGGCGCGTTTTATTCCACTCATCAATATTATCAGGTGCAGGGATAAGCGCTGCATAGTTCGTGGCTCTCGATGATGCAAGAGGACGGCACGCCCACCAGATGTGAAGCGTGGAGATGTGACCGTGGCGGATGTTTTTTTCGCGCGCGGATTCGATGCTCACTTCTTTTACCGGGAAGGATTCTTCGATGAAACGCTTGTTCAATAAATATCAACCTCTTTTTATCTTCATAATTCTCTCTCAATATTCATTTTCCTAAATACTGCATCTTTTACCTGCAAAACTATCTTGAAGCACTCATG
>JAWOKW010000140.1:0-12317 GCA_033854095.1 Candidatus Methanoperedens sp.
TTCACTGCCTTCCTGTTTTATCCTGATAACAGCGCCGCTCACTACGCCCACCCACCAGTCCTTTTTTTCCCATCTAAAGACTTGACCGCATGAAAGAGTATAGTCGAGGTTAAAATCATCTGTATAGATGTGATACATATTGATGCGATGCAGGATACTTCGCAGGCTTGAAATACATTACTGTTTATTTTTCTGCAAGTTTTTCCAGGCCAGCTTCATAATTATTATATCGGTTTAAGTTTATCTTACTCTGCACAAAAATCATATATAATGCAATAAATATCATGAACTTCAGGACAAAGCAGTACCTTCGAAAAAGGTTTGGGGATTATTATCAGGCTTCAGAGCTTACACTGCCCCCTGATTTTAAAAAGCGCGAATGGGGTTTTATCTTTTTTGATGAACTCCCAGACATAGTAATGCGCCGCCACAAGGCATTTTCAAGCGATGGTGAGGCTGTTGAGTACCTGAGAGGGATGATGCCAGCGCATGTATATCATTCAGCAGCATATTACAAACTACCTGGCGCGGCTACCATGAAGGAGAAACAGTGGCTGGGGGCAGATCTGATATTTGACCTTGATGCAGACCATTTGCCCATGAAGGCGAGGTCTTATAAAGAGATGCTTGACAATGTAAAAACTGAGACGAGCAAACTTCTTGCTTTCTTGCTTGAAGATTTTGGATTTTCAGAAAATAATATCAGCATAGTGTTCTCAGGCGGGCGCGGCTATCATATCCATGTGCGAGACCCAAAGGTGCAGTCGATTGAAAGCGCAGAACGGCGTGAGATTGTGGATTATTTAAGCGGTACTGGATTGAGCTCTGAATATATTTTCGAATCCGAAAAACGTGTAGTTCATGATTCTGGAAAATTTAAAAAAACAGAGATAGAGTCTTCAAGAAGAATAAGTTCCTTTGACGAAATGACAGGAGGGTTTGGATGGGGAAAACGTATCAGCCAGTATTTAATTCATTTTTTAAAAGATATTTCGACAAAAGATGATAAAGATGCCATCAATGATCTTACGGAGATAATCAAGAATTTTAGAATAAAAAAGGCGGGCAGTGATAAAGTTTCAGAAGATGTTGTGAAACAGATAATTCAAATGAAAACTAAAAATTTGAAAACTGGATTAGAAGAAATTGCAAAAGAATTCGAAATTCCAGAAGATAAAGTGCGAAATATCCTGATAGCAAATGATTTATGGGATTTTAAGCAAGAAGCCACTTCCAAGCTAAGGCTACTAAAAAAATTATCACAAAGTCAGGACGCACTGGATATGATAAAGAACGGCATCATCGATTTTTCTGATACTACATATATTTTCGATGCTATTGTAGACCAGGCGATTCAAAAGAATAGCGTACATTTAGGCGGCGGTCACACTGACGAACCTGTCACAGCAGATGTCAAACGCCTCATACGCATGCCTTCCTCACTGCACGGCGGCTCAGGGATGCGGGTCGTTCCTCTTGCTCTTTCTGAATTTTCAAAATTTGAGCCACTGAACGATGCTGTGGTGTTCAGTGAAAAAGAAACTAAAATAGAAATCAAACAACTGAAGCCCCAGAATTCTACGGTTGAGATGAAAGGAAAAAGTTTTAGGGTGAAAGAAGGCATCAATATCCTGCCTGAATATGCGGCGATTTACCTCATGTGCCGCGGAGCTGCAGAATATGCCTGATAATGCCAGCATCAAATTTAATAATATCCTGAGAGATGAGAAAAAATCAAAGCTTGTCCCTCTTGATAATGATTTCTATGAAAAAGCTGCACGGCAGATACGTGAACTTGAAGAAGAGAAAAAGAAAATCGAGGACACATACAGCACAAAATATGCGATTATTGAGGATGAATCCAGAACAGCAAGGAAAGCCATAGAGAATATTATCGAGCGGAGGACAAAAAAAATAATCACAGAAGCTGCATTGCGTGCATCATCAAAACAGAAAGAAAAGCAAGACCTCGATTCTATGACCCTTGAAGAGCGTGAATTCTATAACAGGCTGCTCGAAGTGATGACTGAATGGAGGGGCGGGCTTTTTGATAAGATGCTTGGTAAAACAAAAATTGTTCAGCAGGCATCACTGGAAAACAAGGAAAACGAAAACAGAGACAAAAAAGATATAAGTAAAGAGTACATTGTGGTTCGGTTGCTGAAAGACATTCCGACATTCGTTGGAGCCGATGGACGCAACTATACTTTAGCGAAAGAGGACGTCGCTGTTTTATCGGCTGTGAATGCTAAAGCATTAATCAACCGCAAAGCAGCCATTCAAATCATAGTAAAAAGGTGATCATTCATGAAAATGCCCAAGAAATTCAATACATACTGTCCTTACTGTAAAGCCCATACACCGCATGTTGTGGAACGGGTTAAAAAGGGACAGGCTTCGTCATTGACCAGAATAACGAGGCAAAAGTACAGACACACAGGTATAGGGAACTCAGGAAAATTCTCAAAAGTGCCTGGTGGTGATAAGCCTACAAAGCGCATAAACCTCAGATACAGATGCTCCAAGTGTAAAAAAGCGCATCTGCGGAAAAAATGCTTTAGAGCGGGCAAATTTGAACTTGTGGAGTCTTAGATATGGAACCGAAGAGCAGATTTTTAAAAGTCAAGTGCACTGATTGTGAGAACGAGCAGGTCATTTTTGGTTGTGCAAGCACAGCAGTAAGCTGCCTTGTATGCGGTAGAACTCTTGCTGAGCCCACAGGCGGCAAGGCGTTCGTCAAAACACAGATAGTCGAGGTTCTGGAGTAAAATGGAGCGAAGCGGGTGGCCAGAGATAGGAGATCTGGTCGTATGCACTGTTAAAAAGGTCACAGATTTCGGCGCTTTCGTTGAATTGGATGAATATGGGCATAAAGAAGGCTTGATCCATATATCAGAAGTGGCTTCAGGCTGGGTCAAGTATATAAGGGACCACGTAAGGGAGGGGCAGAAGATAGTGTGTAAAGTGCTCTATGTGGATGAAAGCAAACATCACATCGACCTTTCGCTAAAAGATGTCAATGAGCATCAGCGCCGTGAACAGATACGCCTCTGGAAGAATGAACAAAAAGCAGAGAAATGGATACAGTATGTGGCTAAAACCACAAAAGTCGGTCAGGAAGACCTGAACAAATTAATACAGTTATTTTATGAAAAGTTTGGCAATGTCTATTCAGCTTTTGATAAATCAAGAGTGAGCGGGGTATCGGTCCTGACCGGGATCGGCGTCGGTAAAGAAATCGCCGAAATGATAAAAAAGGTGGCGCAAGAGAACCTGAAAAAACCGCAAGTAGATATTGCTGGCTATGTTGACCTGACCTGTCCTTTACCTGAAGGTATAGATTATCTGAAGAGAGCATTGAATGCTGCAAGCGAAGTCGATGGAGAAGAGATAAGCATAGACATAACATATACTGGAGCGCCAAGATATCGGATATATGTCGTGGCTCCGGATTATAAAAAAGCAGAGAACATCCTTAAAAAATCGGCACAATCAGCTATCAAGATCATTGAAAAAGCAGGTGGGACCGGCGAGTTCCACAGGTATACTGAACAGAATGCCTGAGCTATGGTATCGAAAATAAGAAAATGCTCCTGCGGAAGATATACACTCAGAGAAGTTTGCCCTGTGTGCGGAGGGGCAACAAAGTATTCTCAACCTGCACGTTTTTCTCTTCAGGATAGATATGGGAAATATAGAAGGATAGCAAAAAGAGGTAATGATGATAAAGACAACTATTTTACGGACTAAAAAACCGAGGCTTAAGAATCCGATACTTGTTGAAGGGCTGCCGGGTGTGGGTCATGTTGGAAAATTAGTAGCAGAGCATATGGTCGAGGAACTGGGCGCAAAAAAGATACTTGAGATATACTCACCGCATTTCCCACCGCAGGTCATAGTTGAAGATGACGGCACTATCAGGCTTGTAAGAAATGAGCTCTATGCCTATAAATCAAAGGGTAAAAATGACCTCCTGATACTTGTTGGAGACCATCAGAGCACCACGAACGAAGGTCATTATGAATTGTGCAGCGTGTTCCTTGATATCGCTGAGGAATTCAAGGTCAAGAGGATATACGCGCTCGGTGGATATGGGGTAGGTCAGCTTGTTGAGACTGAAACTGTACTTGGTGCTGCGAACAATATAGAACTCGTGCGTGAACTTAAAGAATACGGCGTTGAGTTCAGGGCAAATGAACCTGGCGGTGGCATTGTCGGAGCCTCTGGACTGCTTCTTGGTTTAGGCGCACTGCGCGGTATCGATGCAGCATGTTTCATGGGTGTGACCTCTGGCTACCTCGTTGATCCAAAAAGCGCCCAGGCAGTACTGAAAGTGCTATGCAAGATACTTGAGATAGATGTGGATATGCAGGCTCTTGAGGAAAGAGCCGCAGAGATGGAAAAGATCGTGGCAAAACTGCGGGAAATGGAAGAAGGCAAGATGCCGGTATCATCGGATGAGGATTTGAGGTATATAGGTTAGTTCTAGATAATTTAAAAGAGTTTATAGCTTTCATCTCTCATTTTTCTCAGCATCTGCGCTTCCTTTTCCAATGTTGAATAAACCGCTCAGAGTCTTATATTACTGTTACATTTCCGCGCATAATACTGGGATGGATTTTACACCAATATTCGTATGTCCCGCTTTCATTGAACGTGTGGTTGAATTTCCGCCCCTGGCTTAGCGGACCTGAATCAAAATCACTGCTAGTGACCGTGTGCTGTACGCTGTCCTTCTGTGTCCACACCACAGTCCCTCCTTTGATGATTGATACTTCTGAGGGATAGAACATATAATCAGAAATCTCAACGTTTGCTGTGGTAGATGGCGGCGGTGTGGTATGTTGAGGCGGTGTCGCTTTTTGCTGTGATGTCTGCTGCGGTGTTTGTTGTGGTGTCTGCTGCGGTGGCGAGGCGCATCCGCTTATCAGCACAATCAATACTAAAATTCCAATAATCCACATGTTTTTCATTTTTAATAACTCCTGAAGTGAATATGGTTACCCTCTATTTATATTTTTTGAGAAGCATTTCCACAATCTTTAATATCCTTTACGCCAATTGCAAACATATGGTTAAGCTTGATCAAATCAATATTTCCAATTCAGGTCTCACCAAGTTCTTCAGTCCGATTGAAGCAGTGATCCTGAAGACTTTGTGGAGCGAAGGAGAGATGACAACATCAGAGCTCACAGAAAAGACAGAGATTCCATTGACGAGCATAGCAGGAACTCTTGATCGCCTTGTCAAGGCAGGATATACGACACGTCGAGTTGAGAGCGTGAGCGGCAGGGTGCGGTATGTGTATGCGCCGGTCTTTTCTGAGGAGGAGACAGCAAGCGAGATCACAACAAGGGTGCTGGACAGCCTTGTAGATGCATTCGGACCTGTTGCGCTCCTGAATTTCTCTAAGTACAGTGATAAAAAATGAACGTAATGGGTGAAATAAACTGTTTTGGTATGTGTTGGAAGCTATTTGATTCTGCGCTGTTCGTAGGTCTTATAGTGGTTATCCTGATCACACTGCTGGCAGCAAGCCTGATGGTCATGAGACCAAAACAGAGGCTCTTGACCTTTATATCTGCTCAGGCAGCAGTTTTGTTAGCTATAGTTGCGACTTTTTATTTGATGCAATGCAGCGAGATGCTGTCGCTGTATATTTATCTTACTTATGTAATAGTATCTACCGCCATCATCCTGTGTGTATTACGGTTTTATGATAGGATAATGGTCAGACGCCTCGATGCAAAGCCTTTAGCTGTTATTATGAAGTGGACGCAGGAATTTGTTGATCGACTGACTTCTGCCACAGTCTACTATTATGATTCAGCAGTGCCCAGAGCTTTTGCATCTGGCAGGTCGATTTTTGTATCGCTCGGTCTGCTTGAGACTTTAAATGAAGCTGAATTAAAAGCAGTGCTGGCGCACGAATCATGGCATATCCGCAATAATTCAAGGACTTCTTATATTAAACAGCTTTCTCTAATGACATTCTCATCTAAGGAATCCATGCTTGAGAACATGGCTGATTGTTTTGCTGCTGAGATAGCAGGCAGTGAAGCACTTTCTTCAGCTCGTAATAAACTGGATAAAGTATTTATTTAAGAAAATTCGATATTTTAATCGCCTTTTTTGCAACCTCTACAGCGTCCTTTCCCAGGAGCCTAATCATCGCTTCCTTGCCTATACCTCCCATATCATATATCACATCAGTGATGCTGCCAGCGTTCTTTATAGCATCAGCTACTCCCCACTCCATTGTTGAGACTCCTTCTGGCTCATCCTCTCTCCTGAACGATGATATGCGCAGCCCAAGCTTTTCACAGGCAGAAAGCACCTCTTCTGAATAACTGATATTCATCGCCGCTTTCACAGAGCTATCAAATCGCATTGCAGTGAGCACTATCCTTGCAATATGGATGCTTGCGCCGAACATGACGCATCCTACAGCATGTGGTGCGCCCTTTAACCTGACAATCCTTCCTGAGACAGCAGCCACATCTTTTATCGACGAGGCATTTGAGATGACCATTGCGATATTGCACCCAACTTCAGGAATAAGTTCAGATGCCATGCCGCGTTCGACAAGTTCAACAGCCTCCTGCACGCTCTTCAGGACATAATGTCGTTCAGCTTCGGCTAATGTGTATCCGAGCTGATTAACAGGCGCAGCACCTCCGCCTATTTTTACGCCTGTGATAATGGCATTCTCTACGAATTTCTTCGCGCTGCGAGCTGCTTCTATAAGCTGTGTTCCTTTAGCAAGTTCAGCCGTAAGAGCTGCTGAGTGTGTGCATCCTGAACCATGAGTGCCTCCTTCTATCAGTTTTCCCGCAATGTATGTGAACTCTCCGTTTGCATAAAGAATATCAGTTCCCTCAAGATGCCCGCCTGTCACAATGACAGCTTTTACGCCGAGTTCATGGATTCTTCTAGCTGCTTTTTTAGCGTCATTCACGCCCCTGATCTTAAAGCCTGATAGCAGTTCAGCTTCATGCACATTCGGAGTTATCACAAGAGCATGGGGCAGAAGTTCTTCAATCAAAACCCAGATAGCTTCATTCTTCAGCAGCTTTCCGCCGGCTTCTGCCGCCATAACAGGGTCAATAACAAGGGGCAGATTTTGTTTTCGTATCAGCCTGGCGACGGCTCTTACGATCTCAGGTGAAGATAGCATCCCGCTCTTGGCACAGTCGATCTTGATATCGCTAACAATTGCGTCGAACTGCTTCTCGATGAACTCAGCAGGGATATCAAAGAAATCCAGCACACCTTTTGTGTTCTGTGCTGTGACCGATGTTATCACGCATGTTCCATGAACACCGAACGCTGCGAATGTTTTTATATCAGCTGCAGTGCCCGCGCCTCCGCCAGAGTCTACACCTGCGATGGTTAATGCTGTTTTCATCATGTAAGTAATTGTCTGCATACGTTTAATAGTTTTAGTCACACGACTTCGGACTGATATCCAAAATTTTTAATTTTCAATTCCGGCGCAGCTATTATATATCAGTTGATTCATTCGATGCGGATGAGCCGGTAAAATTCACCACCTATATTGATAGTCTAAGACCAATACGAATTGAGTAAGGCAGAATTGCATCTTTAAAGGAGCATGAGAACGAGCGTCTATACAATGACAGAGCACATCAAATCATGGATACATGATAGTAGCGCATGGAGAGGATGTTATTCACTTGATGTCCTCAAGCCTTACTGTAAAAAGGGACTTTTACTTGATGCTGGCTGTGGAAACGGCAGATACGCACTTCCATTGCGAATGTACGGATTTGATGTGGTCGCTGTCGATGTGTCGCTTGACGCCCTGAAGACTGCAAGGGAACGCAGTATAAGCCGTAGACTGGATATTGATTTTCTGGCGGCTAATATTTATCAGATGCCTTTTTCAGATGCATCCTTTGACGTTATATGGTGTTACGGCGTCCTTCAGCATCTCTTATTAAGGGAAAGAGAACTCGCTGTGATCGAATATCGCAGGATGTTGAAAAAAGAGGGAATGCTGTTCATAGAAGTGTTCGGGGAAGATGACATGAGATATGGCGGAAATGAGATTGAGCACAATACCTTTTCCAGAAAGAATAATATTATATACCATTATTTTAATAAAAATGAATTGGATGGATTGTTAAAAGGTTTCTCTTGCAAAATCGTTGAATCCATGAAAGAAAAGCGGTTTGATGGGAAGCATTATATGCGGCATATGATTTCTGTGTTTGGTAAAAGTTTGTGATTTAAGACTTGTTTGTTCTCTTCGGCCATTCCCACAAATTATAGTCCTTCGATATACTTCTCAGCAGACACAGCTGCGATCGCTCCATCCCCCACAGCGGTTGCGATCTGGCGCAGCGGCGTGACCCTGCAGTCCCCTGCCACGAAGATGCCTCTTACTGAGGTTCTCTGCCCTGGATAAGGTACTATGAACCCGCCTTCATCTTTTTCAACATCCACAAAACCTGTGTTCGGTATAAGCCCAACATATATGAACACTCCGTCTGTCTTTATTTCAGAAGTCTCGTTCGTCTTCACATTCCTGATAACAACCTTTTCCACCACGTTCTTGCCTGCGATTTCCTCTACTATAGAATCCCACGCAAAGCTTATTTTGGGATTTGCAAAAGCATGTTCCTGGTTTATCTTCTCGGCTCGAAGCTTATCTCTTCTATGAACGATAATCACCTGCTTTACCATCTTGGTCAGGAAAATCGCTTCCGTGATTGCTGAATCTCCACCGCCTACCACAACCACAATCTTATCCTTAAAGAAAAATCCATCGCATGTGGCACAGTAGGAAACCCCTTTCCCGATATATTGGATTTCCCCTTTTGCTCCCAGTCTTCTGGGCGTGGTGCCTGTGGCTATTATCACGGCTTTTGTTTCAAAGTCGCCATCTGTTGTTTTCACAAGCTTTGTATCTCCCCTGTCCTCGATCCCTATTACCTCTATCATGCTATTCATCTCAAGACCGAACTTCTGCGCATGTTCTTCCAATTTCTGCCCAAGTTCAGCACCCGATATCTCAAGGAAGCCTGGATAGTTCTCAACAAGGTCTGTAATAATGATCTGTCCTCCGACGCCCATTTTTTCAAGGAGCAGTGCTTTCAGCATCGCACGCTTCGTATAAATCCCTGCTGTTAGACCTGCAGGACCGCCGCCGATTATAATGACATCATATACCATAGGTATCATTCATCCTTTGTCTATATGTAAAATGTTGGATGGACTTAATAACTTTTTCTAAAATCGTTAGTCCTGTAGAGAATAGAAAGCTTTTAAATTTGTGAAGGACTTTTGTACGATAATGACTCAAAAAAATTTACAGGAAACAAGTATATCACTCAAGAAAGATGCCTCTCCTTGTTGTGACATCCTTCTTGTTGGTTACGAGGATGACGAGAACATGGGCCTTCGCTATATCTCTGCATTCCTCAAGGTTCACGGAGTGAAAGCTGAAATAGAGCCGTTCCAGAAATCAGCAAGAGATGCGATCCTCGAACGTATCCGAAAAGAGAGACCTGAAATCATTGGCTTCTCCCTGATATTCCAGAGGATGCTACCCGATTTTAAAGAACTTATTGAATACCTTCGCGACAACGGAGTCGCAGCCCACTTTACGATGGGTGGACATTTTCCTACAATAGAATTTTATAAAATTCTTGAAATGATTCCCGGACTGGACACTGTAGTACGTCATGAGGGAGAAAAAACCCTGCTTGAACTATACCAGAACTTGAATAATCCTGATTTATGGCCACGGATTGAAGGGATTGCCTTTCGCACAGGCAAAAGTATCAGGGTCACAACCCCACGTCCATTAATTAAGGATCTTGACGCTCTTCCTTTTCCTGCAAGAGATAATGAACTGAGAACCCACATGGGGATAGGCATTGCATCTGTATTAGCCAGCCGAGGATGTTACTACGATTGCACTTTTTGTAGCATAAGAGAGTTTTATTCGGACGCACCTGGCCCGAGGAGGCGCACACGCTCTCCACACAATGTCGTCAGCGAGCTTATGAAGCTTTTTGAAAAAGGCGTCAGAATCTTCAACTTCCGGGATGACGATTTCAGCTTGAAAGGCGGTTCGCAACAGGGATGGAATGAAGATTTTGCCAGGGAATTGGAAAAGACTGGTATAGCTGATCAGATTCTCTGGCGAATTTCGTGTAGAGTTGATGAGATTGACGCCGAAATGGTTGCCATGTTGAAAGAAGTTGGTCTATCATTTATTTACCTTGGCATCGAGTCTGGCTCCAATCAAGGTTTGAGAGCTTTTAATAAACACTATAACTTAAATGATATCTATAGGACATTGGAAATTCTTGAAAAGGCGAAAATGAACTTCGAATACGGATTTATGCTCTTTGATCCAGACACGAATTTCAATTCGATCAAAGATAACATACACTTCCTGAACGAATTAGGAAAGGGTGGACGAGTAGTGGTGCATTTCACGAAGATGCTTCCCTATGCTGGTACGCCGATCGCTCTCAGAATGAAAGAAGAAGGCAGGCTCAAGGGAACAATAGACTCACCTGATTACAGTTATGATGATTCACGAGTTGACCTGCTGGAGTTATTTCTCAGGCAAAGCTTTAATCATATGCTTTTTGAGCCAGGAGGGCTTGTCAATAGATTGCAGTTCGCTCAGTTTAACTCCATCGTACTCGATAAATTCTTCTATTATCTATGCGATGCCCAGGAATATATCGAGTCGATAAAAAATTTAACAAAAAAATGCAATAATCATACTCTTGAGACAATAAGCTTGGCAGAAAGATTTATGGAAGATAATAGCTACGAAGGTATACTTGAGAATTGGCACGTATTGAAAGAGTTAACTGAGGAGTCACTGAAAATTCAATCAATAATAGAATGCGAATTATATAATTTTAATACTACCAAAATCTGGTATGGATAAGCAAGATTTACTGGATAATAATCTTGGGGGGTTTTATTCGCAAAAGCTCGTTGGTTTTTACATTGACCTCATAGAATTTGAGCAACATCTCTATCTGGCTTTTGGTGATATCTGCACAAGGAATTGGGAAATTATCTGGAAAATATTCCTCTTTATTTTTAAATAATTCCGTCCCAGGAAGAATATCCAGAACATTAGGCAGAACTCTACCTGAAGGCTTAACATCTCCTATGAATTCAATCATGCTATTCATGGAATCTGCTGTTTCACCAGGGAGCCCGAGAATGAACGAACAATGCGTTTTTATTCCAAGTTTTTCCGCCAATTTAATTACAACCTTAGCTTGTTCTATCTGAAATCCTTTTCTTATGGTATTGAGAACCATTTGGGAAGCTGACTCAATCCCAAAAAAGATATCGCTGCACCCTGCGTCTTTCATGGTTTCCAAAAGCTCTTCCGATAAAAGATCAATTCTCGTGCTGCAACCCCATCTAAGGGATAGATTCCTTTTCTTCATCTCGTTACAAAGATCAAACACACGATGTTTTTGCATGGTAAAGTTATCATCCACAAATGAAACATTATTTATATCATATGTACGTTGTAGGTATTCCATTTCATCTACAACCTTCGAATTTTTTCTCGTACGGTATTCATGTCCATGTAATGCTGCCGTGGAACAGAAAATACATTCAAAAGGACATCCTCTAGTTGTCAAAACCGGGAGGGATCTCAAATCTTGATTGCCTATATAATGCTTAACAGATGGTTCCATTAAATGATGTGCAGGAAAAGGTAGTTCATCGAGATTTTTTATTCTGGCTCTGAGAGGTGTGCAAATTATATTCCCATTGCTTCGATATACAATTCCATTTATATCACTCAGAGATCTTTTCAATTCTACTGCATCCACGAGTTCAGACATTGTATATTCACCTTCATATCTAACTATTACATCGACTTCTGGAACATTTTCCAGTATCTCTTTGAACATAAAGGTGGCATGTACACCTCCCATCACTACAAGTGCTTCAGGTTTGTGTGACTTAATGGCTTTAGCAACTCTGACGGCATTGATATAATTGCTCGTGAACGAAGTTATCCCTACTATATCCGGATTAAATTCGTTGAGTTTTTTTTCCAGATACCCCGGTTGAATATCTAATTTATCAATATCTAAAACTTTCGTATAAACACCGATAGATTCCAGCATTGCTGCTATATAACCCAGCCCAAGCGGTATGCTCGAAACCTTTATGAATCCCAAAGGTACTCTACCGCCAGTCCAATATGAAGGGTTGATAAGCAAGACTCTCATTGCGATTACCCTGTAAATTCCAAAAGATCAAGTTCTTCGAGTAAAAGCAGAAATGACAAC
>JAWOKW010000141.1:0-5401 GCA_033854095.1 Candidatus Methanoperedens sp.
AAAGGTCATGAACGATGGTTCAGGTACTGGAACAATACAACTTCAGAACGATGATACAACAGTAAGCCTGTCTCAGGATTCAACAAATGATATTGCAGGCAATATGAAATTCGTAGTTGCAGATAACACAACACTGAGATTCTACCCGAAGATAGATTACGAGATCACTACTGGTAACATATCACCAACTGCAACAATAATACCGACCAATGTAACAGGCACGCCGCTGGCCACTGAAACAGGCATACCGACAGTTACAGGAACTCAAGCCGGATCACCACCACCGACAGAAACAACACCTGGAGCAACTGCAACAGCAGCAGGTACCCAGAAGACACCTGGATTTGAGTTAGCCTTAGCAATAACAGGTTTGCTTGCAGTAGCATACCTCGTGCTGAGACAGAAAAAGTAAATAGATAACTAAGATAGATGACGAAGGGATCACTCCCTTCACCTTTTCTTTTTTAGTTTGCGAACCTGACCACAGTATTTCGTGTGATCAGGAGGTTATAAGAAGAAGACTCCTTATTCTCCCTGACAAGAGTCCCAAATATCTCAACTATGTCGCCATATCCTGCTTCTAAAAGCATTCTATTGTTATCATTTAGATTATATGCAGGAAATACAGCATAGCATGGGACTGATGTGGTGGCATCGCATAACTTGAACACAAAGTTTTTTTCATCGCCCAGATTTCCAGACATTACAGACGCCACTATGTTAATCCGTTTTTCGATGTGCTTCTTAAGGTTAAAAAGGCGCACGAATTTACCCTTCGCCTGATAAGCATATTTTGCCCTGCTACTCAGGATAACAAATGAGAACTTCATATCTGTATTTATATATCTATAAGGCTCTTGCGCTCCTGCTATCTTTTTCATGAAACTTGGTATCTGGATATTCCCTACGTTCAGAAAACTCCAGCAATCGCTGCATCTGCATCCTATCCCCCAGATGAACGTGCATGGACTGAAAATGCCAAAACCCTTTTTAACAAGCTCATTCTGGGTTATGCGAAGGGTTTTTGAATTAACAAGGTCAGCAGGCTCTATAATTATAATTACAGGATTCCTGCTTCCAGATGCGATCCTTTCAACCACATCTGCGCGTTCCTCTGGCGCATCTCGCATCTCGGCCAAAATATTTGAGAATATAATAAGGTCAGCATCTTCTGGAATTTTTGCGGTTTCAACAGCCGCATGCAAAGGTTGGTTTATAATGACATTAGCATTTCTGAGTGCAAGGTTTGATAGATAGCGGGATGTAAGTTCATTATAACAACTGATATTCTCTTTTGCCTGCTCGATTGAATCAATCCTGATATTCAGTTTAATATCTATTTTGTTCTTTGAGTAAATATCAAGCAATCTTTGCATGAAATAGATGATGCTGAGCGTTATTGTCCCTGGTCCTGAACCTGCATCCACGATGCTTATTTTTGTTGTGAGCAGTCCATTCTTCAACAGGTCAAGCAGGAGATACTGGAACTGGCAGAAATAAACCGGGAAATGATACAGCAGATAAGATATGATTCTGATTCTGGGATAGCTGGATTTTCCTTTCCAGTATTCTTCTTTCTGTTTCACGATATTTTCACGAATCACCCGCGCAGCCTCGCCTGTGTGCCAGTTTTTCCCGCATGAGCTTTCGATGTAGGATTCGACTATATTCTCGATGAGCACAGGCAACCGCGGGGTTTTAAGTGAGCGTTCAAGTTCACTTATTACTGATTCATCAGCAGGAAGCGGGTGTTTTGAGAGTTTATAACATTTGTAGTCTGCACCGCAAAAAAGGGAGAGGTCATAAAATTGGGGCTTTAAGATCTCGTAAAGTTGTTTTTCTTCGTACTTCTTGCTGAGGTACAGGTTCATCTCAGAAAGGGAGAATTCTGTGCGGGAGGAGGCGAGGTATTTGGCGAGGGAGAGGAGGTCGTCGGGCATGGATAGCTGGTTTTTAGTTTACTCTAAATACTGGATTATCTCTATACTTCTTTGAATCATCTTAAAAATTAGCATGGTACAATTCTTTATAAATGGAGAAAGTATATATTAACAAAACGTTCTTAAAATCAAGATACCAATGGAACGAGCGCAGGTTAAAACAAAATTGTGGCTTGTGAATAACAGAGATGAGCACATAATAGGAGAGGGTAATCAAAAGGCGCGGTGGAAAATACCAGGGAACCTTTTTGACCAAAAAAGCAATAAGCTTACTCGACGTATATAACACATATCAAAACATGATCGTGCAAACCGTTCATGATAATAAGTTCTGGGAGGTAATAAGCTTGAATATTTCTGCAAGGAATCAGATGAAAGGTAAAGTAGTGGATATCGAGAAAGATGGTCTTGTGGCAAAAGTTAAAATCTCAATTGAACCTGCTACAGTAACCGCAGTAGTCACAAAAGAGGCGGTTGATGTGCTTGACATTAAAAAGAACGATAAAGTGCTGGCAATAGTAAAGGCTACGGAAGTGATGATAGGAAAAGAATGAACAAATCAAGCATGAAAATCACAACTCTCGCGCAATCTTATTTTTTCTTCAATCAAAGAGACTCATAGAACGGCTCTATTTTGACGGATATAAGCCCTATGATAAGAACAAAAGTGATCGCTTCCGCGATTGCATATCCACTCGAAATAAAAGAGGTCTCGCGGATGGTATGTATCCTGGTCAGAATGCTTCGGATAGCGTTCTGTTCCTGTTTTAGTCTGGCGATGAAATTTGCCTGTGTCAGAGACTCAAAAGCAAGGAAAAAATCATTAAACCCGGAAAGTTTGTCCATCAGGGCTCTGGTGCGTTCTTTTTTGTGGAACCAGTCGTTGATGGAGTTTGTCAGGTTCAGGGTATATTTTAAACATTCTTCTGCGGGTTTTGCTTTCTTGTTCTTGTAGAAAAGGATTTAAAGAAATAAACTCCCAGCTTAATTGGTGGGCAATAATCTTTAAAACTATGACTGATACTACGACAGGTAAAATTTTTAAGGTCAAATGCCATTTTTGGGATTGTTTATTTTGCATGGTTCTTAAATTTAGTTCAATTATGGTATATATTTGTTCTCATCTGACTGAATTCATAAGTTACTTTTATATGGTATCAGGGATATGTACTTCATTGCAAGAGTGGAGGATAAAAGATACACTGTTGCATAAACTGGATCTGGTGAGATGAATGGATACGAACCCGAATGAAAATCAGGAAACTCCGCCTGGGCTTGCTTCGAGAGTAGCTGTATCAGTAATTGTGTTCTTTGGCTTGATGATTTTTGCGATAATTTACGCTGCATTCTTAGCGCAATCTTTCGACCTCTTTCAGAAGGTTGCCATTATTATAGTTGCCATACTCGTAGCGGTAGCAATTCTCGGAGCGATGTGGGCTTCCTGGGGAATTAAGTACGGCAGAAAATGGAACGGCTGCAAATAATGGATAATTGCGAGTAGAGCTTGAAGAATAGAATCAAATATGATAAATGCAGCCCAAATTAAGAAAAAGCCTGCACTTTTTCTCTTGTCCCCGCTATAAACTTGTCCAAGACCTGGAATAAGAGCTGATAATACTGCTGCCGTCGCTGGACTTTTCTTTGTCTTATAAGAGATAGCCTCTTTCAACAATCTTACCTTGTCTTCAGAAGTTTCTAACATTATTACTCCCCTTTCGCTTTAGTACATTATGTAACACTAACCGTTTTTCCTATCCTATTATTATATACACTTTTAATAAAATAAACGTTGCGGTTCAGTTCCGGAAATTCAGAAAGCGTGTTCATGATTATGTTCTAATGAATGTGCGTGCCTATGTTTATGCAAAATTTCATTATGGCTGTGAGAATGTTCATGTATCAGATTCACTTTCATGAGCAGTTCTGTATCATTGAGTATCGCCTCTGCCTCGCCATTTGCAACTATGCTGTGGTCTTCACTGAATACGACAGCGCGTTCAGAAACCTCTTCCACTATACCCAAATCATGTGTCGCAGTTATAATGGTCTTCCCACTTTTTTTAAGTTCGATTAAGAGTTCCACAAGCCATCTCTGGGTTCGCGGGTCAAGACCGTTGGTAGGTTCATCCAGCAGCAGCACATCTGGATTTACAGATAACACCGACGCTATAGCCACTTTCTTTTTCTCCCCGCCGCTCAGCGTGTAAGGGGCACGGTCTTTGAGGACTTCTATATTTAACATCTCGATTATGTCACTGACCCGCTGGTGCATCTCCTTTTCAGGGATATCAAGTTGCAGCGGACCAAATTTGATTTCATCTAAAACAGTTGGGCAGAAAAGTTGCGCTTCTGAGTTCTGGAATATCAATCCCACTTTTTTCCTGAAATACTGAGGAAAATCCCCGCCGTCTCCATCAAGAATACTTTCAGTGAGGATTTTGCCGAATGCTTTGATAACTCCGGATGAAGGAAAAATCAGACCATCAAGCAGCTTTAGAAGCGTGGATTTACCTGAACCGTTAGCCCCAAGTATAGCTACCTGTTCACCCTGATCTATTGATAGATTTACATCATTCAGTGCGGGTATCCTGTTTAAGTAACGGTAATTTACATTTTTGAGTTCAAATACAGGCATGTCTCCTCATACTAAATAATTCAGCCAGATAACAGCGCAGATCAAGAATATAGAGAATCCAGTCCACATGCGGTCAACGTTTGTTATTTTGAAAGTTTGATGAGATTTGATTTCGCCGCGAAAACCCCGCGACACCATGGCAGAGTGTATCTCGTCGCTCATTTTGTATGATTTCATAAGAACTGTTCCTATTCTGGAGGCTACCCAGTTCTGCTCTTTCTTTATTTCCTGCCGTGTCATGTTAGTTTTGATTGTCCTGCTCTTTTTAGCAAGGTGCATTTCCTGTACTATCCTGACGAGGAGAAAGATATATTGGTATGTCATGCTTAGAACTAATACAAATATCTGGGGCACACCCAGCGTCCTTAATGACTTCATGACATCAGCCCACCGCGTCGTGAGCGTCAGCAAGACGATCAATGAGACCGATGCTGCTACTCTGGAAATGAACAGCAGTGCTCCAAGCGCTCCTTCTTTTGTAATTGATAGCTCTGTGAATTGAAATATCCAGAAGTGGATAGTCCTACCAAAATGCATGAGCGTGACAAGCGGTTCGCCCGGTGTTATGATATTGAACATGGCAGGGAAAGCTACTATCCCCGAAAAGATAGGGATAAAAAGCCAGACTCTTTTAATAAAGAAAAATAGCTCTACCTTAGAGAGATATGCAAAGAACAATGTCAATGCGTATATTCCCAAGATGATCTCCGTTTTATTTATAAAACTTGTCGTTATTATTAAAAGCAGTATGGTAATTAATTTGACCCTCGGGTCAATACTTTGAAGAAAGCCTTTAGCTGAGGCATATTTTTCAGAAAATATGGAA
>JAWOKW010000142.1:0-2770 GCA_033854095.1 Candidatus Methanoperedens sp.
TCTAAATCAATATTTCGCATACTGCGGCCTTGGACAAGAGCCGAATTCAAAGGAACTCTTGCAATGCTCTTTTCAGCAAATTTCGATAGCATAATGTTCTCATCGGTGATGCTTCTTATCCTTTATCTGCGGGTCAACAGGCCCAAGCACGCTATCCTTCTCCGTAATAATTTCATCAGCAGCCAGTGCAATAAGTGTGCCGCCAGACATGGCATAAAAAGGAACTATAGCTGTGACCTTTGCAGGATGGTTCTTCACTGCCATGGCTATCATCTCAGCAGCCAGAACAAGTCCACCTGGAGTATGCAGGATCAGATCCACATCCTTATCTTTCGGTGCCTGCCTTATATTCATTAAATTTAGAAAGTATTTCAGCTCGTTCTGTCATGATTACTGCTTTCATTCTTCCTTTTTTCTCAAGCCCTCCAAACATAACTGAGCAGTGCAGGCTGCAAAACTTGATTTTTTCTCCCTCAATTTCCTTGGTTACTCCTTCTCCCTCAATCTCCATACCGCAGTAGATACATCTTTCTGCCATCCTTATACCTCTATTGATAGTTCCTAATATTGATTTGCATCATCATTTCTTTATCTTTATCTTGCGTGGCGATTCACCACTTAAAGAACAATCCTGTTTATTAAAGGAGTTTTTGGTTTAAGTTTAAAAACTTCAGTGCATATCAACTAAAGTCATCCAAAGATGACATCCATTTTTTAGGATAACTAAATGCATGTCCAAAATCTGCCATTTTCCCAAGGAAATATATGACCACTGCTAATCCCAGCGTACTCTACATTTCCACCGCAAAACGGGCAAAGCTGATAGCCGTGTACAGGTTTTATTTTAGCCTCCGCCATCTATGAACTCTCTGGGCGTTTTAATTTCTTTCGAATTACAGGTATTATTACAGGAGATGAAATTATCATAGCAAGTACAAATGTCCATATCGAGCCTATAATAATATCAGTCTGGCTGTAGCCTCCTTCAAGAGCCAGGAAGTAGAAAAACAGCGTCACAATAGCGGACACGGCAAAGCATGATCCAGTATACGCAAGTCTCTCATTCATATTTTCACCTCAACTTAGGTTTATACCATTTCATGGTAAGAGAACTCATGGTAACAGATACTGAACTCATTGCCATGAATAGCGCTGCCAGCTCAGGGCTGATGAGGAATCTTGTAAATGGATAGAGTATCCCTGCCCCTATAGGCACGCCAACAGTGTTGTATATAAATGCCCAGAACAGGTTCTGTTTGATCTTGCCTACCGTGCGCCTGCTGACATCAATAGCAGTCACAACATCCCTCAAATCGTCCTTGATCAGGACTATTTTTCCAGCTTCCATCGCAATATCTGTTCCGCTTCCGAGCGCTATACCCACATCTGCCTGAGTAAGAGCTGGTGCATCATTGATTCCGTCTCCTACCATCGCCACTATCTTACCTTCCTGCTGGAGTTTCTTTATCTCCTCAGCCTTCTCACCTGGAAGGACTTCTGCAAGCACGCGGGTAATCCCGATCTGCCTTGCAATTGCATTCGCTGTTCTTGGATTATCGCCTGTCAGCATGATTACTTCTATACCCATTTTCTGAAGTATCTGTACAGCCTCAGCCGAGTTCTCTTTTAATGTATCTGCTACTGCTATTACACCTTCAGCTTTCTTATCCAGCGCCAGTATCATGGCTGTCTTCCCTTCATCCTCAAGTTCTCTTATTTGTCCTTCTATATCCTCAATCTGCACGCCGTTATTTGCCATGAGCTTTCGGTTTCCAAGAAGTATTTCCCTGCTGTCTAAGTTCGCTCTGACGCCGTGCCCTGCAATCACTTCAAAGGCTCCGGGTTCAGGAATTTCAAGACCGCGGGCTTTAGCACTTTTTACAATAGCTTCTCCAAGAGGATGTTCTGACCGCTTCTCTGCTACAGCAGCCAACATTACTGCTTCGGATTCATCTATCGGGTTTGCTCTGCCTGCTTTCAGTTTAACATCAGTAACAGACGGCTCTCCTCTCGTGAGCGTGCCTGTCTTATCAAATACGATTGTCTGGATCTTTTTTGCCTGCTCAAGAGCCTCTCCGCTTTTTATCAGAATGCCATTTTCAGCAGCCTTTCCAGTGCCCATCATGATCGCAGAGGGCGTGGCTAACCCGACTGCACACGGGCATGAGATAACAAGTACTGATATCGAGACCAGAAGTGCAAAAAGAGCTGGTGCAAGCATTACCTTTACCCAGATAAAACCATTGAACACTTCCCCGCCTGCTGGAACATAAAATATATTGTAACCAATGAAGAACCAGAAAAAGAAGGTAGCCAGTGCGAGGATATGTATCGCAAGGATGAAATGACCTGCAACTATATCTGCAAGTTTCTGGATTGGGAGCTTGCTTGTCTGTGCCTGCTCTACTAAATGAATGATCTGGGATAGAGCTGTGTCCTTGCCCACTTTTGTGGCTTTGAATTTAAAGAATCCCATCTTGTTCACTGTAGCACCTATAACCTCATCCCCAACTTTTTTGCTCACAGGCATACTCTCACCTGTAATCATCGCCTCATCAACATGAGATTCTCCCTCTACAATTACACCGTCAACAGGGATCTTTTCACCAGCTTTTACAAGAACGATGTCGCCTGTCATTACTTCTTCCACAGGAATATCTGTTTCCTTGCCGTCCCGCATCACTGTTGCAGTTTTTGCCTTCAGCCCCATCAAACGCCGGATGGCTTCTGAGGTCTTTCCCCTTGTCAGTGCCTCTAGTAATCTTCCAAG
>JAWOKW010000143.1:0-6603 GCA_033854095.1 Candidatus Methanoperedens sp.
AAAATATGTTTAAAATTATCTTGTACTGAATTTTTTTCCCATTCGGTTTGCTCTTTTAGTAAACATTTATTTTTCTTAGATAAATCTATTCTGTAGGGCCAGTTCTCATAATCAACTAAACCTTCAAAAAAATGATAAAGTGTAAAATAATCTTTTGGATGTTTATCATGGACTCTTGTATAAGGAGGATCCAAATAGACTAAATCGAAATGTTCATTTTTTATTTTCATAATATCTTTACAAATTGCTTTGTTCTTTTTTCCATTTGAAAAGACCTTTCGAGACGCTTCCTGAACAAACTTAATAAACAAAGTAGAAAAATCAGTTTCCCATGTTTTTTTATTTCCAAAACTTCTTTTTACCTTAGCTTCTCTTAGGTAAAGATTCTTTCTATGAAATAAATTAAAAGGTCTTTTACATAGGCTAGCCTGAAATAAAGCGTGATATGCCAATGCTCTTTTCATTTTCAGAGTAATACCGCTGTATCGCGTAGAAAGCATGGTAATATTAAAATTGACAGTATCTAACCATTTATTTTCAAAATCAAAGTAATAAACATCCTTGAAGGTGTCTTGTATAAATGTCGGATATTTAAATCCATTTTCATGGAGTAAAAATTCAATGTCTGACCAATCTAATTCTACTGAATCATTTTCTATAAAGGCAATTCCAGTCTGATAATTCGATACTAACATATCATTGAAAGTTACATTTTTTCCCATCAATTTGAACAAATAACTTACACTACTTGTACCTCCAAAGCCGTCTAAAACTGTATGAAACTCTAATCCTTTTATATTCTCGTATATCCAAAGCAAAATGCGGCGCTTACTTCCTTGATATCTCGTTGATGGCACTGATTTTGTTAGATTATTTAATATTTCATCAGAAATCGTCATGGTTCACTTTTCCACCCGATTGTTTTCGATACGTGCCTTAAATAATTTCTACATCTAACCCATATTTCTTAAATGATTCGAAATCACCATCACCTGTTATCAGCTTTTTATTATTGGCTATGCAGGTTGCAGCAATCAGTAGATCTTTTATCTTTGGTATCTTTCCTGCTGTCTTCAAATCCTTAAAAATATATCCATCGATTCTTCCAGCTTTTTTATCAAAATTGCATGCTTCAAGGTTATCCAGCATTATCTCTTCTTTCTCTTTTAAATCGACACAGAATAACTCAAATTCGGTCACGGATGTTATGCCAAATACCTTATTTTTATAATTTTCCAGATGTTGATGAATCCGTTCATTACCGCCAAAGATCTCTATAATTATACTTGTGTCAAGGATCAAATCCATTTCCGGAATTCCTCTTCAACTTTTTCAATTTCCGCTTTCAGTATCTTTTTTTCCTCACGATCCCTGGTACCAAACCCGATTTCCAGTGTTTTCAGGTTCCCTTTCCTCCAGATTAATTCACTAAAAATCCCTGAAAAGCTCCTGCGGCTCCTTATTTTTAGAAGTTCTTTGTAAACATCATCTGAGGCAGTGATTGTTCTTTCCATGAATATATGTATACATTTATCCTGTATAAATTTTCTTTTCCTTCTCCTTCTGGAAGTTATTCACTTCTTTATACATATATCGTGCAGTCAATATCCAGATACATTACGCATGCTCTTTTTTTTCCCCATTTTTCTGAATAATCCACATCGATTGTAACACTTGGCAGGTTCTTGACAGCATTCACAAGGTACTTGTTCATCTCAAGGTTGCATGAAGGAAGGCATATTATATGATCGCCTGCCTGCTTGCATTCAAGCAGCAGTTCATAGAACGGGTCTATCACCTGCCACGCATAATCGATTTCGCGTCCCATGAACTCGCAGAACTCGCCATAATCGCTTTTCTGGAAAGCATCCTCAAGCGCATCTTTTTCAAGAAGCGCGGTAAAGCACTGAATATATATGTCCTGAAAGGACTTGGGCTTGAAAGGGAGGTTGAAGGCATCGCAGCATACAGCTTCAAGTCCCTGCTTTTTTGCCTGCCTGCACAGATTCATATTGATATCTATTCCAACAAAGAGTCCCCACTCTCTGCCTTTTGTCTCATAGAGCTTTGAGTGCGCTCCGCAACTGATTTCTAAGATTGAATCGGGCATATTATTCATGAATCCATCATATTCTGCTTTTTTCATTGGTCACAGAGAGCATAAACATTATACTGGGTCAGAGTTATCTGAAGGACATGGTCAGAGCTATTGGCATAGATCCTGGCACAAAAAGTTTTGATTTTTGCGGTCTGGATAATGAAAACGTAATTATTGATATCTCTATATCAACACAGGATATTCTCAGGGACCCAGAATTACTCTCCGACATCATAATAAAAAGCAGCGCTGACATTGTTGTGGGACCATCAGGTTTTGGAATCCCACTGACTGAGATCAAAGATATCGGAGAGCGGGAATTGTTCCTTATGTCGCTTATCAAAAAAGAAGATAAGAAAGCCGTCCTCGGCATGCGCAGCTCGATAGATCGCATGAAAAAATCCGGGCTTCCTGTATTGTTTATTCCTGGCGTTATACATTTGCCGACTGTTCCGGATTACAGGAAGATAAATAAGATCGATATGGGTACTGCTGATAAACTCTGCTGTGCAGCACTCGGGATACGCCATCAGGCTTTGAGAGATAACAAGAACTACAACGAAACATCCTTCATAATGCTTGAGATGGGTTTTGGATATACAGCAGCCGTTGCTGTAAAAGATGGAAAAATCGTGGACGGGATCGGAGGAAGTACAGGCAATATCGGTTTTCTCTCAATGGGATTCATGGACGCAGAGCTTGCTTATCTTTTAGGCGGATTTAATAAAGAACTCATTCTCGGAGGCGGTGTCGGGACAATTGCTGGAACGCCTGAGAAACTGATGGAAAGCGAGACTGCTCTGAATGCATATCTTGAAGGTGCTGTCAAGGATATACTCTCGCTCACAGCATCGGTAAAACCTCAGGAAATCCTGGTATCAGGCAGGATTTCAAGGGTCAGCGGCATATTTGATGAACTAAAAAAGCTGCTTGACGTTGCGCCTGTAAGGAGGCTTGAAGGTTTCAGGGTGAAGAACGTAAAAGAAGCTGCCCAGGGCGCTGCGCTCATTGCTAACGGCATTGCAGGAGGTAAATATAAGGAACTTATTGATTTGATGAAGCTGAGGGATGCAAAAGGCACATCACTGGATTATATACTTCTGCCTGAAATAAAAAATCTGAAAAAACAATATTTATAGTTACGTATTGTAGGACAACTCACCGTGGAAATGTTCGTCGAGTCCCTGTTCTTCTACCTCTTTCGGCACGCGCAGCGACATCGTCTTGTCGAGGATGACGAATATCACAAGAGTTATTATGAACGCATAGATCGAGGCAGTAGCAACAGATGCGACCTCTTTTACAAAGAAAGTACTGCCTCCATACACAAGACCATTTGCACCAGCGTCATTGACCGCAAGCGAGCTGAATATGCCAAGAAGCGTTATTCCCAGGAACCCGCCAATACCATGCACACCCCATACGTCCAGGGCATCATCCCATTTTCGTTTGTTCTTGAACATTATTGCAAGGTAGCAAATTATTCCTGCCAGAATACCGAACAACATTGACATACCTGGTGTTATATATCCTGCCGCAGGAGTGATTACGACAAGCCCAGCAAGACCACCGGTCAAGAATCCAACGAGCTTGGTTTTTCCTTCCAGACCCCAGTCCATCATCATCCATACAAAAGAGGCGAAACCGCCAGCTATTGCAGTGTTGAGAAATGCAACAACTGCAATATCATTCATCGCGAAGGCATTTCCTGCTGTGAAACCGAACCAGCCAAGCCACAGGATTGCCATTCCAATTGCGATGAGAGGGGTGCTGTGGGGCATATCCCTGACTTTGCGGCTTCCGAGGTAAATGACACTGGCAAGTGCGCTCATTCCTGCAATAGCATGGACAACAATTCCTCCTCCAAAATCCTTCACACCCCACTGCATTAATGCGCCGCCGCCCCATACCATGTGGACCAGAGGGTAGTAAATGAAGAGCTGCCATGCGATGAGGAATATCAGGTATGCCTTGAACCTCACACGGTTTGTGAATGCCCCTGTGATAAGAGGTGGTGTAATGACTGCTACCATCAGCTGATATGTAAGGAATAGATAGAGCGGCAGTGATGGATTCACGGGTGATGGAGTGGATGCTGAGATATTCACAAGAAATGCATTGTTGAGGTTACCGATGATACCATACACATCCCCGCTGAAACTGAGAGAATAGCCAACAAGAACCCACATGATAGTAGAGACTCCGAGAGCTATGAAGCTCTGCATCATAATTGTAATCGCGTTCCTCCTGCCCACAAGACCTCCATAGAAAAATGCAAGACCCGGGGTCATTATCATGACCAGGCAGGTCGCTATCAGTATAAACGTCATATCGGTTGTATTGAATGTTGGATTTAACATAGGATTCACCTATCCTGTTTTAATGCCCACAGACATGCAGCCGCAAGTTATATAAGTATCTATTGATGTATTTTTATAAAACAGGTTAACAACTATAATTAATATGTCCTAGCCATTATCGCTCTCTTCTCTGTCTCTTTCTTGCAAACAGGACAGATTCCATCTCCTTTTCCGCGCTCGCCCTCAGGCACACCCAGTATGCCTGCACCGATTGCTTCTTCCATTGCAAGCCCACACTCACGCTCGCCGCACCAGGGGACTCGCGCAATACCTTTTGAAATGTTCTCTTTTACATCATCCAGTGTGATACAATCGATTATGCGTTCGTTCAATGCAATTTCAGCTTTTTCAAAAAGGTTTCCTCTGATATCCTCAAATCGTTTTTTGATCTCCTGAGCAATATTATTCAGAGCAATAATTTCCTTCTCTGCACTGTCCCTTCTTACAACAGTAGCTGCTTTATTTTTCAGGTCGCGCGGACCTATCTCTACTCTTAAAGGAACGCCTTTCATCTCCCATTTGTAATACTTGGCTCCCGGGCGCTCAGAACCATCATCGATGACTGTGCGGATGCCTTCAGCATTCAGAAGGCGGGTAACATCGCGGCATGTCTCTGTTATCTCATCGCTTTTCCCAAATAGAACAGGAATGACCACGACATGGATCGGGGCGACTTCAGGCGGGAACACAAGCCCCCTGTCATCTCCATGGATGGATATCAGCGCAGCTATGCTTCGCTCTGAAACCCCATAGCACGTCTGCTGAGCGTACTTCTGCTCGCCGTTCACATCCTCGTATTTGATATCAAATGTCTTTGCGAAATTATCTCCAAGATGATGTGCTGTTCCTATCTGCAAGGTTTTGTTGTCAGGCATCAGGGTATCCACTGCCATCGTATAATCCGCACCTGGAAATTTATCCCAGTCGGGTCGCTTTGATACAATGGTGGGTATCGCAAGCCGCCTGTAGAACTCCTGATAAATGCGAGTGGCTTCTTCAACCTGCTTTGCTGCATCGTCCCATGTTGCATGCACAGTATGGGCTTCCTTAAATGATGTTATCTCACGCAAGCGTATAAGAGGGCGTGTATGCTTTGTCTCGTACCTGAAGGTGTTCACGACCTGGTAGATCTTGATGGGCAGGTCAGCATGTGAACGCACCCATACTTTATACATGGGATAAATAGCGGTCTCGCTCGTGGGGCGCAGGGCAAGCCTGACATCAAGTTCATTTTTGCCGCCATGCGTCACCCAGTATACCTCGTTCTCAAAGCCTTTGATATGCTCTGCTTCCTTCATAAATTCGGTTTCAGGGATGAGGAGCGGAAAAAGTGCCTCCCTGTGGTCTTTATCAAGGAGTTCACGTATGATGGCGTAGGTTCGCTTTCGCAGTTCAAACCCAAATGGGAACCACACGTACAGCCCCTTGACAGGATAACGCACATCCATGATCTCTGCCGTCATGAGGATTTCATTATACCATTCGCTGAAGTTTGATTTTGAAGGGAGCGACGCCTTTTTTTCTTCTACTTGTGCCATGGATGTCACCTTACATTGTAACCAAAGATTATAGTATCCCGCATAACTTCACATAATACATTTATAAACCTAAATAGAACACGGATGGCACGGATTTGACGGATTTTCACGGATTTATGCATCCGTGTCCATCTGCGTCATCCGTTGAATCCGTGTTCTATCATAAGTTATTTACTTTGTTAGTATCATAAGTTCAGTCGAGGACTATAAATAGGTTGGTTTATATTGCCGTATTTGTCTTCGAGATGACCTTCACAGCTCAAATTTGCATGCATGCCGAGAAACTGTGCGGGAACCTACGAGCCTAATCATCGCCACCGCCTCCTGGGTTGTTCGACGAGTGGCAATGACTTCCGGTACAAGAAGCGTCTATAAACCGGGCAGGATGGCAGGTTTCGCAAGAGAGCGGTCTTTCTGCATTGGTTCCAATATGCTCGCCGACCCTTATGTGTAAAAAGTTAGCCGGCGTAAAACCATCAGGAGTATGGCATTTCGCGCAATCGGTATCCATACCGTCATGGCTCGAAGGCGGATTATGGCAATTTACGCATCCTGTGGCAGTTCCGGTATAAATCCCGTGATGGCACTGGTCACATGTGAGTGACTG
>JAWOKW010000144.1:0-4723 GCA_033854095.1 Candidatus Methanoperedens sp.
TGAATATCCAGGACGATTAACTATCTTTCCCTTTCCTTTAATCATTTTAGTGTTACCACTCTGCGTACACTCTTTCATTGCTTATTATCTCTTTCGGACTACCTAAAGAGTTCGCTTATAGCGTACACAACATTTAAATATACCATGAAATATTCATAATCTTAGTGTGCACAACAAATGTACACTAAAAGATGGTATCGGTAAGATGATTGCTATGGATATTGAAGTGCGGTATGCAGTATTGTTAAAAAGCCACTCAGTAGGAAGAAAAATCAAGTTAGATGATTATTATAATCATTCTGAACTTTTTGAAAATCTAAAGGTTTATCTATTAGCAAGATGGGAGGTCTTGGTATGAAAAACGGTAGTCGGATAATGTTTCTTGTTACGCTATTGACAGCGTACATCGCTCCTGTGGTAGCAGCAGATAATAACACAACGTCCAACCTCATGCCGAATCTTGCGACAGGCTGGGCAGGACTTCCTGCTGATGTTCAAAAATGGGTCTTATGGATACTTGGGACTGCATTTGCCTTATTTGTCGTGGTGGCAATACTGTACACATTCGGAGGCTCGATCAAAGCGATCATTGGAGGAAAACGTGGTGATGTCGCAGGTCGAAGTTCAGGTATCAGCGAGGCGTTCCTCGGTGTCGGCATAGTGATCGTAGCAATAATTGCTATCATGCTGATACTGTTCGTAGCTTCGAGCGTATGAGGATTTTACTATTTGTTCTCCCACTGTTCCTCATTCAGTCAGTCCATGCTTACGAAGGGATATTCAAAATCCTGGATGAGCAGTACGTAGAGACCGCTTCAGACCTTCCAGGATCAAAAGACCTGAAGCCTGATACGACTATTCAATGTGCAGGTCATATATGTGCATGGGTGGACATAGTTGGATTTGCTCAGGCAGTAGAAGAAAATGGTACGCTCTATATAAGGGGAGACCCACTGAAGGCAGCGATCACAAGATACGATGCATGGGATACAATAACCTGCGAAAAATGTTTCGTTAATCAGTGGGATAAGGAAATATCAGTCTACAGAGATGGGGATAAGATCATAGCAAGGCTGAGGGTATGGATGGAATGGTGTGATAAGATCGAGTGCCGCCGTGAACTTGTATATTTCTATGATGCTGAACCCGCGCCAGAAATATACCCTGCATTATCTGAACCTCAGATCATCATTACCCAGTACAATAATTCAATGTATGAGAACGTTGGAATAAAAATACTGGGAAACAACTATACCAGAGTCTCTTTCAGGTATCTCGACAAGCAGGCAGTCAGAACTTCAAAAATACTGCATGTGGAGAATACCTCCAAAGGCATCGTTTTCGGCAACATCACAGAGTTGAAAGAGTGGAATATAGAAGGGACAAACATATCACGGTTTTATAACGAGATTCTGCTGGATGGGAATCTCTCAAAAATGGATATCAATGAATTCGATATTCGGGTCTATGACCCATTCACAGATCGAAAAGCAGACCCCAGCAACTTCACGATAGAACAGGTCGAGTTCGCACCGCAGAGATTCATGAACGACTTACTGATCGCAGTCATCGGGGTTGTCAGCACCTTCATGATAGGCACATTGTATTTATTCAACAGGACGGTGTATAGATGGAATATAAGATTATTTTGATTTTATTAGTTCTAGGAATAGCGATATTCTCAGGGTGTGTTGAGAATCCAAGTAAAACGGTATATCTCAACAAAGTGACAAACCATACAATAACACTTTACGAAGATAAGACCTTCGAGTATGTTGAAAACGATGGAACTTTTTCAGGCACGTATAGAATAGATGGAGATCACGTTATTCTTACGTTTAATATGTTTGGGCAGGTTCTTGATTTAACTAAAAAAGGCAACAATCTCACATATCCAGAGGATGGGACAGTATGGGAAAAGATTTAAAAATAGTTATCCTGATATTTTTTGTTTTACTGACACCTTTAGCTGTATATGCAGAACCCAATGTCACTGATGCAGGCTCGTGGATGGTAAAACAAGGGCTTAATTTGTTCGCTTACAGCATCGGGGACAGCATGATCGAGCTGGGCACAGGCAACCAGTCAGTGAACCGTGAGGAAGTTCCAAACATGATCTTCCAGCTCCTCACATTCTCAGTAGACCCGTATAAATTCGATTTTGTCAAAGAGTGGCAGGACGTGATGATCATTTTCTTTGTGATGCTTACTGTACTTTTTGTCCTGCTTGGCGGTGCAAGCGTTCTTATAAATCGCACTTCTCCAGACATGGCTTACAGGATATCCTGGCTTCTGGACTCTTCAGCGTTCTTTGACATCAATAAATGGATATCAACGATATTCATTGCGATCGCTTTCCTGATCCTGGGCACATTCGGATTATACTATCTCTTACAGTTTGAGTATGTCGTATCTGCGATCATCACAGAAAAAGCACTGCTCATCGCACCGCCCACCCTCGATAACATCATTGCTTATTATCTGTTCGCATCAGCCTATCTCATTCTCAGTGTGGTCATGGCGATCAGGAGCATAATCATCCTGCTCATGGCTGCTGGAGCACTTGGATTATTCGCATTATATCTTGTCCCGCAGACAAGGAGCTTTGCAAGATCAGCATTCATGTATTTCCTTGTAGTCCTGTTCCTCCAGCCTGCACTGCTGTTCATCGCAGCTATCGGACTTTCATTTGTCCAGATGCTCCCGCTTCCAATGATCCAGTTCAAAATGATCATTGTGCTTGGATTAACGATCTTTATGGCAGCAGTTTCACTTATCTGCATCCTTGGTAAAGGTCTTGTGAAAAACATCATCTGGATAGGAGCGAGGGCTGCTATATGAACGCAACCGCAGGCACTGTGGGGCAAACCGTACCCAAAACGATCACACGAATCCGCAGTGAATATTACGGCTATCCTATCAGATACCTTGTTCTTGTGCTTGCAGTTGCGGTTTTCTGCGTGATCCTTGTCTCAGGACTGCTATTATCCCATTCACCAGCAGCCAAAGCTGTTTACGTGATCATTCTTTTCTGCATCGTGATCCTGTTCGTGAGGTTCTTCTGGGGTGCAAAATCCATGGATCGCACCTGGCTGATGTATAAGTATTTCATCAGGTCAGTCACAGGAAAGAACACAATAGCAAAATACGCTCTTCCTGCATCATTTCTTGGATCAATAGTACCTATCAAAGCATTCCATGATCTTGGAATAATAGAATTCCTTGGCAACAAGTACGGTCTCCTGATGCGGATAGAACCATCCAGGATATCAGACGATGAACTGGATGCACATATAGCCAAAGGGCGAAGCCTTGTCGATGCCCTGCACGGCAACCTTCTCATGAAATTCTACATTGTTTCAGTGAACTCAAGCGGTGCAGCCATTGAAAAGAACGTGATCGATATCATAAACAAGCAGGAGAGGTCACAGAAGCAAAAACAGCACCTCTACTCAATATACCATCATCTCAAAGACAGCGTGAAAACAGTCATCCAGTGGCGGTTTTATATCTTCATAAATCTGGGAGAGTACAAGGATCTGAACGAAGCAAAAATAGCAAGATCGCAGTATATCCCAGGAATTGAAAGCAAGCTTCAGAAGTCTGGAGTTCGTGTCATGCCTCTCCTTGATAAAAATACGCTTGCATCTGCCTACAGGCAGTGCCTCAATGTATATGGAGGGCTTTGAAATGTCCTATAAGAACCCAAGAGAAAAAAAGGCATATCAAAAAAAGTATTGTCAACAGCATAAAGAGGAATTAAAGAAATATCAAAAAGAGTATCGCTTGGGACATACAAAAGAATCGAATGGATGGCATAAAAAATATTACCAAAAACATGCAGAAGCTATAAAGGAACGTAGAAGAAGGTATTATCAAGAACATAGGGAAGAACAAAAGAATAGAGAAAAAAAGCGACGTCAAGAGCAAGAGCAATCATATAAAGAATATTGCAAAAAGTATTATCAAGAAAATAAAAAACTAAAAAGGGATTATAGTAAGAAATATTACCAAGAGAATAAAAAACAACGAAATGAATATAATAAAAAGTATTATCAAAAGCATATAGAATATCGAAAGGAGTATATAAAAAAGTATCGTCAAAAATATCCAGAAACGATAAAAAGACATAATTATAAACGCAGAAGAGAGCTTGGATTTACTCCATTAAACAAACATTTTGATGGCAGCCATGCACACCATCTTAATAAAACAGATGTAGTGTACATTCCAAAAGAATTTCATAAACAATATCCACATAACCATAATAAATCTGAAACAATGGTAGTAATCAATCGAGTGGCGTTAGAATGGTTATTCAGCGGGATCAGAATTTATTAGAATGGCATTATGAAACTATTACAAAAGTTATGGAACAAAGTGGAAGTTGCTAAGCAATCAGCTGATAGAGAGTTGTGGTGGCAAAGCATAGCACGGCAGATAACGCCAGCAACGATTGAGGAGTTTCCAGAGTATATATGGATAGATAGGAAAACAATGGCTCGATGCATCATCGTAGGCATCCCGCCTGTTTCAGATATCAGCGGTTGGCCAGCCGATCTCAATCAAAAGGTCATAGATGAACTGCTGAACATATCAACAGAAGGGCACTGCATTGCGCTTTCATATCTCGTCAAACCTATCCTTAATGTGGAAGCTATGAAGATGTTGGACGAAGCCTTGTTTAATAATAGGGTATCACAGGACAGTTTTAGGGATAAAA